>NZ_JBBAXC010000001.1:300000-448775 GCF_037120725.1 Bacillus spongiae | reverse complement strand
TACGTTAATTCCATTTCTAGATGACATTGAGCAACATTATTTTGAGTTACCGAACCACATTGTTGCAGATGCAGGTTATGGTAGTGAACAGAACTATAATGATATCCTTTCTAATAGAAAACGAGAAGCGCTTATTACGTATAATCGGTATTTAAAGGAACAGAAGAAAAAATACCGACAAAACGCATTTAACCCAGACAACTGGGAGTATAATGAGGAAACAGATACCTATACATGCCCTAATCAAAAGCGACTTCCATTTCAATATCATTCTATTCGCCATGATCGTACAGGATTTGAACGGAAGTTCAAAATCTATGAGTGTGAAGACTGTTCCTCATGCCCATTTCGTTCATCATGCACAAAAGCAAAAGAAGGCAATAATCGAAAACTAATGGTGAATGAAAATTGGGAACATCAAAAAGAATATGTAAGAGCGAAGCTTTCAGAAGAAAAAACGAGGGCCATTTATCGAAAAAGGAAAATCGCTGTGGAACCAGTTTTTGGATTCTTGAAAGCGAATTTGTGTTTCTCCCGATTTTCTGTACGTGGAAAATCGAAGGTAGAAAACGAAATGGGCCTCGCATTAATGGCAGTGAATTTAAGAAAATTCACTGCCATTAATGCGGGGGAAGAATAGGATTTAAACAAAAAAATAAAGAAAGGTGAATTTGAATACTCTCAAATTCACCTTTTTTATTTTTGAAGCTAGTTATGTCCCAGCCTCCTCTTGTCCTCTATAGCGGTTTAACAGTATATGTATTCCCCGCTTTCACACTTACAACATTATAATAAGTTATTTTATCATTCGGAAATTTGACAGCGTATGATATGCCACCTCCATTGTCCTTCAGCCCCTTGATTGTCACCGTACTTGGAACCGGAATCGAGAAAGCTGCCGGATTGTTGGCGAGAATGAGCTTCTCTTTCAACATCTGCCCGTTTACAAGGATTTGGACTTCATCACTATCTTCACTATTAAAATCCCATATCAGCATTTTCGCATCCCCACCTGAATCCCCTACAGTCACTTCGAAATCCATCGCGGTAATTCCTGCGTTGGTTTCACCTGTAAATGGGGTTTCTCCGGCCATGGTGGACTTGCTAATTCTATTGGCGACCACTTCCTTCGCACTACCTTCTGAGGTGTAACTGAGGCTGCCTAGAATCATACTTAAGCCAATAGCCAATAACACCGCTAAAATAGCTCCAAATAAAACCGGCTTTCTATGGCTATGTTCATGGTAGATGACCTCGGGATGTTGTTCTTCCTCATCGAACTCTGTTAGATTGTCCAAATTATTAACAGAGTCTTCCTTAACTCTTTTCTGCATTGCAGTTCCTCCTTAACGCATCATCTTATAACTAATCGGGTACTTATAGTACCAATACGATAAAAACGCTCTTCCCAGCAAGATTGTTAGTACAGATAAGCCTATCGCAACAGCCTTTCCGATAACCATTCGGTCTGCCCAAAGATTGGCAAAGGTCAGACTGAGCTCCATGACGATTAAGCTAACAAAGCACATCTGGAAAAACGGTAGCAGCACAGGGATTTTGCCATATATCTCCAATTTTAGTTCTCGGCTCTTCATCGAAATAAAGAGAATGAAACCGAAAAAAGCGATTCCTTCTAAGCCCATCCCCATCCCAAGCCTTGGGGCTTCCAGTTTATAAACGTCAAGGAGATCCAGGAATGTAATCAGAGGCCCAAAAACGAGGGCGACAACAATGTAGAGAATGAGGCCGAATAAAAATAACCCAGCAAAGAATAAAAAGATTTTTTTCATCTAACAACACCTCCGGCCTTTAAAACATCCTCATGCGTAAGCAGGGTCAAATCTTCTAATGTTGGTTGGTCGATTTTGCTCAGCCTCAATGCATGCGCTCGGATGGCAGCTTCACAAATATTCCTTGCCAGACGGCCATTACCAGCCGAAGCATTCCCCTCAGTTCTAGCATATATTTCTTGAAGCACATTTGCTCCATCAGTGCTCAATTCGTACCCCATCGGCTTCAGCAGACGTGTGCTGATTTCCACAAGTTCATGTAATGAATAATCAGGGAAGCTTATCACATTCGGAAATCTTGAGCGCAAGCCTGCGTTCGAATCGAGAAGCTGTTCCATATCAGCCTCATAACCTGCTAAAATCACAATAATATTTTCACGATGATCATCCATGAACTTAACGATCGTATCAATCGCTTCCTGACCAAAATCCTGGCCATCGCCGAAAAGAGCATACGCTTCGTCGACGAATAATATACCACCGAGCGCCTTCTCGAGAAGCTCACGAGTTTTTAGGGCAGTTTGGCCAACATATCCAGCCACAAGTCCAGAACGATCTGTTTCTACGATATGATCGAGCTTGATCACTCCAAGCTCCTTCAGCCTTCTTGCCAAAATCCGCGCAATGGTCGTCTTTCCTGTCCCTGGGTTGCCTTTAAAAACCATGTGCAGAGATTGGACACCCATATCCGGCAGTCCTATTGCTTTCCTTTTATTCGCCACTTCGATCTGAGCTGATAACGCCCGTACAAATGTTTTTACTTCTTCTAGTCCGATAACCGAATCCAGCTCTTGCAGAGCGTTTTCCTTCGGCTGATCCTCCAGCAGTCCAAAATCAGCCAAGGTCAGCCTGTTCAATTGATCTGGCCCTGCATGGTCAATCTCAACAATCCTTTTTGCCTGGTTACGAATTGCTGCCTCCAGCGTATTCCTCACCAACCGACCATTGCCGCTGTCGTTTTTACCAGGAATCTGTTTTTTCTTATAAAACTCAGCCAATGAATGCTGCACATCCATATCTACGTTGAAGCCTTTGGATTTGGCCTGTAACTCAGTAATCTGTGTAAGCTGTTCCGATGTATAATCAGGGAACTCAATATTTAATGGGAAGCGGGACCTCAGGCCTGGATTGCTCCGCAAAAATTTCTCCATTTCATCGGTGTAGCCAGCGAGAATTACCACAAGGTCGTCCCGGTGGTTTTCGATTAGCCGAACAAACGTATCAATCGCCTCTTTGCCAAAGCCACCTCCTTGGACACCTTCCTCTATCAGACTGTAAGCTTCGTCAATAAATAAGACTCCCCCTAAAGCTGATTGGACGACCTGAGTTGTTTTCATTGCTGTCTGCCCCATATATTCTGCCACCAAATCGCTACGGTCCACTTCGATGAGATGGCCTCTTTTCAACAGTCCCATTGATTTAAGCATCTCAGCTATCATTCTTGCCATTGTCGTCTTACCTGTACCCGGATTTCCGGAAAATACGATATTTAGAGTCTGCGATTGTTCTGTCAGGATCCCAGCCTTTTTCCGCTTTTCATTCGCGAGAATCTGCTTTTCCAGACTCCTGATAAAATCCTTCACATTATCCAGACCGATGACTTTTTCAAACGCTCGTTCCAGCTCGAACCTCGGACGCTCAGCAATCCCGAAATCTTCGGCTGTCAAAAGCTTATAATTCCGTACACCTGTTTCCCCACTTAGTCTTACAGACTGTTTCCGTATGGCATCCTCCAGCATATTACGCACAAGACGGCCGTTCCCCGCATCATTCCGCCCTGAAATCTGCTTGGAATCAAACAGTCCAAGCAGCTGTTCCTTGATGCCAAAATCAATCGTAAAGTCCTTCGATGAAGCCATTTCAGTCAGAATCTCAAACATCTCTTCGGACGTATAATCCGGAAACTCAATAAAATAAGGGAACCGTGATTGAAGGCCTGGATTCACTTTCATGAAATCATCCATCTCATTCGTGTAACCGGCAAGGACCATGACTAGGTTGTTACGATGGTCCTCCATTCCCTTAACCAGTGTATCAATGGCTTCCAGCCCAAACGGATCCTGCTTATTTCTCGACAAGGCATACGCTTCATCAATGAATAATACGCCACCAAGGGATCGTTCAATAACAGAATTGGTTTTTGGCGCAGTTGATCCCAGATATTCTCCGACCAGATCCTGCCTTGCTGCCTCTACCAATTGTCCCTGGGAAAGCAATCCCATAGCTTTTAAAATCCGTGAAACTAGCCTTGCTACGGTTGTTTTTCCAGTACCGGGATTCCCGGTAAACACCATATGAATCGCCATTTTACCAGCAGCTTTATATCCGGCCTCCTGCCTCATTTTTTCAGCCTTCACCGTTTCAAGCAGTTCATGAATCGCTGTTTTTACAGAATGCAAACCAGTCAGGCGATTCAGTTCGTCGATCAGGTCTTCAATCTTTTCCTCTTCTACCAGTGGAATGGACTTTAATAGGAAGCTTTTCTCCCCCTTAACGGCCAGCAAAACATCCTTCTCGAGCTGAATCGAAATTCGGTCATGCGCCATGAAAGTACCTCTTGCCCTAAAATCAACAAGCGCCTGATAAAAATCCTTTTCTGCTAAACTCTCAATTGCCTCTCCATATTTCTTCGTTGCCAAAATCCGCTCTACTAAACCAGTAAACAATCCTTCTTCAAACTTTACCATTAGCTGCGTTTGGCTTTCGAGCCTACGGGCAGCAGCATGGAGCTTGCTCCTTAAAATAGCCTCAACATCCTGAGACAAGAGCGGTGCGGAAAGCGCATAGGATTGAATCCCTTTTAAAATTGGAGCAGGTATTTTATTTACTACTTCAGTTGGCAGCTTTCCATGCACTTCCTCTTTCAAATCCACATCACTGTAGAAGACGAGAAAATAATCGGAGGCATCGACCATCATGCTGCTTTCCGTTCGGAAATAGCCCTGCTGTACAAGCCTTGAAACATACTTAAGAACCTCAGCGTCAGCCTTCTCAATCCCCGAAAAGCAAACTGTTCCAATTCCATGCTCAAATGCAGCGGAACAATCGAGGATGAAATTGCTGTGTATATCCTTCTCTGTGTAATTCCGTAAATCAATCGTTACAGCCTGCTTATAGGGAACTAGCTTTTTCTTATAGAGCTGATCAACCAGCAGCTGCAAGGTCGTAAACTTGCCCGTTCCAGCGGGACCAGCCAGCAAGATGATATTTTGTACCTTACCTTTTTCCCTATTAAAAAAAGCTTTTTTATAGGAAACTAGCAGCTCATCAATGAACGCATCCTGGCGCAGAATCCTTCTATTAAGTCCCTTCTTGATTTCGACAAAAATCGTATCCAATTCTTCATTTGAACGATTCAAGCCCATCTGCATTAACCCATACTTCGCATCCTTGACCACTTCCCCGACACCACTAGCAGAATGGGGAACATGCTGCGGATTACCACTGCTCGATTCTGTCCTTTGCGCTCCGGAATGAGCCATTGCCTGAGCCTGTCCACCCATTCGCTGTTTCTTGCTCCTGAACCCATTTGCCCATACATAATCGACCAATTGAAGCTCTGGCAGTAAAATCCGAAGCCATTTTTGAAAACCCATGAACTAACCTCACCTTACATATGATTTACATATAATTTTAAACTAAAATCTAACAATTACAATTAAATTTTCCAAAAAACACCGAAAGACCAAGCAGGATGATTCCGCTTGCTCAACTATTTTCAAAATCCTTCTAACACTTCAGTTTTATTACTTATTCTTTTGTTTATAAAGTTACCCATTAGTTGCCTAACGGTATAGAATTTCATCCATAGTAATTAATAAAAAGCGGAAGAAAAATCTCCCGCTTAAATAGGTTTGATAGCCTGTGAAAACTTACTTTTATGAAAAATATTTGCAATTTTAACTTAGCGTAACCTACATTCTTCTTGGTAAACAAGAAATCGTTTCCAACTTTTAAAAACTTGGTCTTAACCAACTTAATAGCTCTCTTTGCTCAATCGAAAATGAAATGCAAAAAATTATACTTAAAAATAAAGAGCCGAACGAAGATAGAAAGAAAAAATTAACTATATTGAGTTTTCTAGAGACAATAGTTCTGGAAGATTTGGTTTTTTAGAATAAAAGAATAGGCGTTTCTGATTTTCCGGAATAATTGTAATGTTTATTGTCCTCCCTTACTACTTTAAAAAACAAAACATGTAGTGGAGATACTAGAGTGGAATTAATGAAACATTTAGTAAATCAATGAATTTTTAAATGACCGTATTGAAGTGTGTCATTTACGTAAAATTTCCCGCCTTTAAAAATAATATTTTGCTTCTTAGAAAACTTCCATCCTTTTATACGTTGGACATATATACATGCGCTTAATATGATTCATTCATTTTCGCTTACACTAAGGTTAACTTCAAGTCATAAAATTTATTTCAATTAATATAACCGTTCGTCTCCGAACCTTAAATTACTATTTAGTCCGATTGCTTCCTACTAAAGCAAATGACGACATCGGAGACCATCCTCACTATAGGGAGTGATCTTACAAAATGAAACATAACAGATATCATAAAAAAGGAGCTGGGCCTTTAATCCTAGCTTCCTTCCACTTTCATATAATTATCAAATGTTTTTTTCCATCACAACATTTGTAATCTGATAGCCTAATTTTCCATATAGCTCCCTCGCTATTTGATTATGTCCAAATACATGAAGGCCTATCTTTTTAACCTTTAACGTTTCTTTTGCGATTTGTTCCATCGCTTGCATAGCAGCTTTACCATAACCCTTTCCTTGACATTCATCCTCAATACGAATGTCATAAACATACCCTGAGTCTTTTGATTGTTTTGCTAACCATAAAATACCCACTGGTTGATGAACGTCAAAGATTGTAAATAAGAAATGATCGTTCGTGTTTAACCCATTTGGAAGAAGCTCATTAAATTGATTTTTTGCTCTCTCTACCGCTTCCTCTTTACGCCAATTTCCAGATAGAACTTTTTGTTCGGCATATTGAACAACAGACTTTTTTAGATATAGATCAAACTCCTGTGACGTCATCGGCTTTAAATTAACCATATTTTCCTCCTTAGAAGTTTAGTATACATCATTATAGTCATTCTTCTTTATTTACGTAAAACCCTCTTAAAAACAAATCATCTTTTCTTTTAATATTTTATAAAACAATTTTAAAAAAACATTAAGAAATCACTTGTATATTTCTAATGTTTCTTGCTATAATATTAAATGTCGAAAATAAGTATTAACGATGGGCTATAGCCAAGCGGTAAGGCAACGGACTTTGACTCCGTCATGCGTTGGTTCGAATCCAGCTAGCCCAGTCATTATTAGAACAGCTACTAATAGCTGTTCTTTTTTTCATTAAAGCTCTACCATTATTTAATACTCTACCTACCAGAATTCCCTCTACTAGTTCAACTATTTTTCTCATTCATTCCAATTATGATTGTGAACAAAAACCAAACTTTTGGAAAATCTTTATTTTTTTCATATCTTCTTGCTTTTATAGCGTTATAATATAAGTATTATCCTTGTAGTGAGGTGTAAAGGATGGACCAAACATTACGTATTACAAATACATTAGCAGATCCAACACGTTACTCGATCTATCAATATATACTTCAAAAACAAACTGACGTAACTGTTCAAGAAATTGCTACTCAATTTCAAATTCATCCAAACGTAGCTAGGCTTCATCTTTCAAAGCTTGAAGATGTTAAGGTAATCTTATCAGAGTTGCATAAAACAGGGAAAGGCGGACGTCCTGGAAAAGTATACAGACTGTCAAAGCAAGTTGTACAACTTACTTTTCCTCATCGCGATTTTCAACTGTTATCAGATATTGCCTTAAAGGCTCTTGATGCATTAGGAGAGAAAGGGGTTATACTATTACAACAAGAGGGGAAAAAGAAAGGGTATGAAATGATTGAGGAAAAGCTTACACATCAAAATAAAGAACTTCATGAATTATCGTTTGATGATAAAATAGAGCTTTTCCGTGAGATTTCTTCTTCCGTTGGATATTTTCCACGAATCCAAAAAGAAAATAATGGTTATTCGTTACTCTTTGAAATATTTAATTGCCCTTTTAAAGAAAAAGCTCTCAAGCAACCAGAGCAAATTTGTACAATGCATAACGCCTATTTACACGGGGCTTTTCACGCTCTGTTTAATGTTGATGAATTTAGTCAAGTACAAAGTATGGATGCTCACTGTGATAAATGTAGATATCGAATAAATGTAACAAACTAAAAGCAATGATATATTTACAATTCATCATTTGTTCCTTATAATAATGAATGATGGATTGTGGCGTAAAGGAGGGATACATATGGAACGTATGTACAGAGTTCTTGGATTCTGGACAGGAATTTTCGCTGTGATGTTCTATTTAGGCGATATGAATACGACTTCACTCATTTTCCTAGGACAAACTGGATTTTTTATCCTATTAAGTTATTTGAAATTATCTGAACGTATGTATATTTATATTTTTGGCGCTTACTTAACAGTGTTCTTTGCAGGATTCACTTATTGGACGACCTTTATGATGACTCCTGGAGGCGGGCATTAATCTAAATATATAGAGAGCTTTCCAAAAGAACCATCTCTTATGAGATGGTTCTTTTCTTTCCTATGAAAACTAAAATCCATTTAAAAAGGGGTTCTGATCCATCTCTTCCTCTACAGATGTTTCATGGCCGTGTCCAGGCAACACAAGAGTATTCTCCGGTAGACTTAATAGATGAGTGTGAATACTATTAAGTAACTCTTCATGATTTCCACCAGGCAAATCTGTTCTACCAATACTTCCTTGAAATAAAGTATCGCCCGCAATAACAATGTCGTTGTCTTTTATGTAAAAGGAAAGACTTCCAGGTGAATGTCCTGGGGTCCTCATTACTTCCAGATTAAAACTTCCAATTGTTAACGAGGATTCATCGGTTAGAATCCTATCAGCTGATTTTACCTTTGTTAAGCTTCCCATCATAAAAAACTGTGATCCATTTAAAGAAGGATCTTCTAACCATTTTTCTTCATTTTTGTGAATATATAACGGTATCTTGTATGCCTCCCGAATAACGTCAACAGCTCCAATATGATCAAAGTGAGCATGAGTTAATAGTATTGCTAATGGTGTATATTGCCTTGAACGTAATAGCTTCAGCAACCTATCACCATCACCACCTGGATCAAAAATTAAACATTCTTTTCTTTCATTCTTTATAATATAGCAGTTCGTTTGAAGTGGACCTAATGGTAACCTTTCCCAAATCATTTTTTTCAACCTCCTATCTCAAGCTTATCATACCACGCTTATGACCCGTTTTCTTTACTTTATTTTTAAATAAGTCATTACTAAAGAGGATTAGACCTCGACAAATGACACAAAAACCGATAAAATATGGATTGAGTATATATAGCTACATACAATCATTCATTGGAATGGTTTCGTAAAAGAAAGGAGCATGTAAGATGGGATTAGCAATTATTACTGCTTTAGTGACAATATTAGCCCTATTCGCTAGTATTTCTGCAATTAAAAACAAAAATTTATTAGGGATCGTTTTCGGTTTAGGAACTCTTGGAGTTTTTGGTTGGTTTACGATTGCAACAGTCATCAATTCTGCTTATCCAGCTGTTGCCCATTAATAAGGGGAACAGATAGAAGCACGCTAATTTAGTGCCTAGTGCCATACTAAAAAAGAGGAATGATCTTATGTAGATCATTCCTCTTTTTGATGCTAGGATTATAACTTATTTTCGTATGAAGGCATAAGCCTTGACTACATTTTGGCTTTTACAGAAGCTAGCTTATCTTCCATTTTTCGTTTTTTATCTCTTCGATCATCAATTCGAATATTTGTTGCCACTCGCTGAATACCCTTTTCAAATGGAACTTCGTGAATCTTTTGAACTACGTCTAATAATATTGGTAAGTCACCTTCTATAAGAGTGCTCATAGGAGTTAATTTGAAAGATATCTGTCCTTCTTCTTCTAATTTCAGCAGTAGCTTTTGAATATCGGCTACATAATTGCTTACACTAGGTGTTTCTGTACCAATTGGAATTACGGTTATGTCTACAATTGCCATTACTCTATCACCTCATTCTCCATTTCAACAAAATTATTAATTTCTTGTTCCTTTAAGTTTATCAGTTTTTCACCTTTATAGCCATACAAGCAATACGTTCCTTGACTAGTACATTGTAATGGCTCATTCTTGATATTTTCAAACAATACTTCTTCCTCTCCCGTCTTTAAATTCCATGATATAAGTTGAAAATTATCTTGGTAAGCATCAAATGGGCCACTCTTATACGGAGTAAACACAAAAAAATGATGACGGTCTATTGTATAAAACGGAACGAGCCAACTAGAATATTGATCCAATTGAGGAACAGTAAATCGAAGAGGGTTCTCGCTATTCGCCCTTTCCGTAAACTGATAATGAGCTGAATGTACATCATTTTCGTCCACAATAATTTCAAGAAGATACTCTTCCAATTTATCAAATTGAAAAACACTTTCTCCTATCATTTTTTCATCCTTCTGAAATCCCTTCTCATAAAGTGGGGAGACTAACTGAATTTCATCCTGATTCCATTTTTGGTACAACCATGTATCTTCATTACTCCATGTTAAAAAGGCTTCGGCGCCTTCCATCAACTGCATCTTATTTGTAGAAATATTAAGAAGATACAATTCATGAGTCCACTCTTCATTAAATGCCGTCAGAAATACAAGGTTTTCATCATAAGGGTTCCATTCTATCATTAATTCATATGAAGGGATCTCCTTTTCAATCATGACCGTACCACTTAAGTCGATTACCACAATATTTGCTGAGGATGTAATAGGTGCTGTATGAATCATGATCCATTGGTTTGAGCTACTAATTTCTGCTGTGACAAACGGTTTGTCAGTTTCATAAAAGACAGATTGTTCCCCTGTATGTATGTGATAGCGTATGAATTGATACATTCCATCAATGAACTGAACATATACCATTTCTTCTCCATTCACCCAACCGATACTACGAACAAATGCTTGTTTTTGAATATGTAATGGTTCAACTGTTTTCTCATCAAGTGTGCTATTTTCAGCTGTTTCTGACAATTCATTATTTGTAGGCGAAGGATCAGGTTCTTTCACAATTTTTTCGTTTCGACAACCAATAAGGATCATACATAACAATATCAATAAGCAAAAATGCAGGCGTTTCACCCTTTCCTTCCACCTCCTAAAAGTATCTTTAACCTATATGACGATTATTAGTTCATGAAGGTTTCATTTTTTTTACATTTTCATTAACTTTTTGACTCACTTTTTTCATGTTTTTCACTACTCTTTCTAAAGAGCAACGAGCTTCAATGTAAACTGGTGACTACACGCCATTATCCATAGGCTAACAAAATTTAATACTTCGTTTTATTTTATCGATTACCACAATAATAGTGTCTTATCAAAATACGCTGCTACTGTCATAACTTGTATTCTGAAACAATTAAAAAAGGGGATCATATCGCCCTCCACGGCTATGATCCCCCTTAATCCTTTCATTAATCGATTTCGTGAGCAGAGAAAGGCAATCTTATATTATTATTTGTATAATGCAACAAGCATGATACCGAGAACATCCTGATATATTTCATCAAATTGAGAGAGAGGCAATGGATTGATACCCTTCCCTAATTCCAATGTAAAGCCCGCTTTTCGAAATTCCTGTATGAACCAATCTTTATAGCCAGCGTAGCTATCTACATATCGTATCGACTCATAGCCACTTACACGTTCAAAGTCAGCAGCAAGCTCAACAGATTCCTCAGGCTCTAGTCCTTCATATCCCCAATAAAATTCTCTCCCTTGAGTATGAAAAGCCAACATTCGATCGAATTCTTCTTCTCTCGCCAGTTCCGCCATGGCAATTGCTTCTGGCTCAGACAGAGGTTTATAACCCGGGAAATCTCTAGGTGCTGGGGCTTTTTCTTTTTTTCTTTCTTTTTCAACCTCCCACTTAGCTGGATACTGATTGTTTAAATCAACTCCCCTTATATTTGCCTTCCAGTTCGAAAAATCCTCACTTCCTTTATTTATTTTTACTAATTCTTCTCGGTTTTCTTCAGACGGACCATTAATCACAAGGTTAACACCATCAGGATTAACCATTGGGACTATCGAAAAGGAAACAGAAAAATAAAGTGATTGTGGTGAAATTCCACGGATATTATTGCCATTTGTTAACGCCAATAAATACTCATTTATAAAGGTCATAATAATGGGAGAGGTAATCCACTCATTTGCATGAAATGAACCATTAAAATTGACTTTTTTATTCCCTCTTCCAATAACTAATTCATATAATGGTAAGCCTTGAACACTAGTACCAATTTCCTGAAATGTAACGAAAGGGTAAATCGTCTGGAGGTTCTCAAGGTCATTTTTGAGAACTTGGAAACCGTAGGCCATCTTCCCATTCACAATGGGGGAGACTACGCGTTGTGGAAGCAATATCTCCTCTCCTACCACCAAGGAGTTTGGCTGTTTATCAGGATTAATAAGTAAAAGAGCGTCCACATTTACGTTTCGTGTAGAAGCCAATTTCCAAAATGTGTCTCCTGTTTTTACTTTGTACTCTTGAAGTAAGAAGCCCGGAATTTCAACCGTTTGACCAATTTGTAAATCTTCTGGATCAATCGCTGGGTTGGAATCGATAATGAGCTGTAACGGAATGAAAAAAAGCTGACTATAATACCATAAGGAATCACCGCGTCGAACTGAAACCTTCATATTTTTCCTCCCCTTCAACTCCTTCTCTTATTACTTGTATGTCGTGGAAATGAGAACATGACAAAAAAATGCCTGCAATGAATGCAGGCATTTCCAACTTTTTATGGTGTTTCAAGTTCATCCTCTTTTCCGTAAAAACGAAGGAGGTCTCCTGTAATAATTCTTTCTGAGAAGCTAAGTTCTTCTTCTACACGATCTAAATACGGTTCACAAACACTCATATCCAGCTCCTGTTCCGTATTTTTATCCCAACATTTTTCACCAGCGTACACTATATCCTCCGTTATGAATCGTCCATCACGTAAGATAGTAAATTCTTCAAAATCCTCGGAGAATAAATCTGATCCAAATTGAATATCATCCGACGTATCCATTCCTAATAAGTGCAATAAAGTCGGACGAAGGTCAAGTTGGCCACTTACTTCAGACATTACTTTTCCTTCCATACCAGGAATATGAATAATTAAAGGTACTCTTTGCAATTGTGTCGAAACTAAAGGTGTGACTTCTTTTCCAAGATATTGCGCCATAGATGGGTTATGGAGTTCTGAAATACCGTAGTGATCCCCATACATGACAATAATAGAATCATCGTAAATACCCGACTCTTTCAAATCATTAACAAATTCTTCCACAGCTTCATCCATATAACGAACCGTTTGGAAATATTTATTTAACGTATTTGAGTTTGAGTCATATTGCTCAATTAGAATATCCTCTTCGTCTTCTAAATCAAATGGATGGTGATTCGTTAACGTAATCATCTTCGTAAAGAAAGGTTGTGGCATTTCTTGTATGTGCTCAATCGATTGATCAAAAAATGGTTTATCCTTTAATCCCCAACCTACCTTATTTTCTTCTGTCACTTCATAATCTGTCACAGAATAAAATCGGTCGTATCCTAAAGAATCATACATGATATCTCGATTCCAGAAGCTTTTTCTATTAGCATGCATGACAGACGTAAAATAATCATTCTCGTTTAATCGTTCCGTTAAGGAATTATATTCATTAACTGCACCCGTAAAAAATACGGCCCCTCGATTTGAAGGATACATTGAGTTATCTAGAAGAAATTCTGAATCAGACGTTTTCCCTTGTTGGGTTTGGTGATAAAAATTGTCAAAATAAATACTTTCACCGATAAACTCGTTCAAAAATGGAGTAACAACCTCTCCATTCATCTCATTGTTAATTACAAAGCTTTGCAGCGATTCTAATGAAATAACAATTAAGTTTTTATCTTTCGCAATTCCAAACATTTCATCATCTGGTTCAACATAATTTGCCTTCACGTAGTTTTCAATTTCTGTTAATTCACTACCATCTGCAAGTGCACGCTGTGCAGACGATTTCGATTGTAAGAACATATCATATAAATGATAGTTATATGTGCCGATATTTTTCACAAGCATCTCACGGTCAAATGTACGTGTTAATAATTGTGGTCTTTCCGTTTCAGCTAAACCTAAATTAAAGAACATCATCGCTAAAGCGACTAAAAAATAGGCTCTTCGTTGCGGCGATGTGAATGAATCAAATTTAATCATTTTCGGTCTAATTTTCATAATGACCGCAAGAATAATTACATCTGTAAAGAAAAATATATCTGTCCATTGCACTAATTCACCAGCACTGTTTCCTAGATCACCGAAGTTACTCGTTTGGAATAACACAGGTAACGTTAAGAAGTCAGTAAAGAAACGATAAAATGCGACGTTTCCATAAAGAATAATGGCAAGAATAGTGGTTACAATGAAAATAAATCGATTTCGCTTTTTATCGCTTTTCATAAATAACCCTATACCAAACATAAATAACAAGAAGCTTATTGGATTGATAAACAAAATAAATTCTTGCATAGAATTTTCAATATTAATATCAAAGCTAGTTTTATAGACTAAATACGTTTTTAACCATACTAACACTGTTGCTAGAAGCACAAGTGACACAGTAGGCCATTTCCACTTCCTCATATAGTCATACCTCCTAAATTACCTTTATATATTGGGATTTTTTAACTATCTTTTACATTTTAAGGATTTCAATGAAATAACTATGAACTATCTTAATACTTTTTACAATAAAAAGCAAACCTCTCTTTTATAAATTTTGGATAGAATTATAGTTTTAATTCTATTTTATACTCTGTACTATTAGACGTATAAACTTATAAAAAAGTTTCATTTTTTTCTTGTTAAAATTTTCTTGCACCTGTAACCCTTTCACTTGATTGTTTTATGTGCACTTTTAAATGGAAAAAAGAATTTTTCTTCATAAAACAAGGAAGAAAAACTCTTTCTCTTAGATGCATTTCATTACTTTTGATTTTTTACTAACCAGCCTGCTCCAATCACGCCAGCATCGTTTTCTAGCGTAGCAATGGCCAGAGCTGTAGAATTCGCTACAGTTGGAAAAGCAAACTTCTTAAAATACATGACAACAGGGTCTAATAAAATTTTGCCTGCTTTTGATACGCCTCCGCCAAGTACGATTTTTTCTGGGTTTAAAGCATTTCCTAAATTAGCTAATGCCAGACCTAAATAGAAAGCTACCTGATCGACAATCTGCTTAGCTACCTCATCTTCTGCTCTCGCTGCATCAAAGACATCTTTTGCCGAAACGGTTCCTTTTCTAGACATTATTGTCGCTAATACTGTTTCTTCTTTTGTCTTCTGAAGCACTTCTTTGGCCAAGCGAACCACTCCTGTCGCTGATGCAACCGTTTCCAAGCAACCTTTCTTACCACAATTGCACTGAAAACCATTTGTTGGCATCACCGTAATGTGACCTATCTCCCCACCTGCGCCTTTCGTACCATGAACAATTTCTCCATTGGCAATTACTCCGCCACCGACACCCGTTCCAAGTGTTACACATACGAGGTCTTTCGCGCCGTTCCCTGCACCTTTCCACATTTCCCCAAGCGCAGCACAGTTTGCATCGTTATCGATGACAGCAGGCAAACCAGTCTCAACTTCCAACATATCTCGCAATGGAGTGTTTTTCTCCCAACCTAAATTGACAGCCTCATAAATGATTCCTTTGCTCATGTCGACAGGGCCCGGTGCTCCCATGCCAACACCCATCAGCTTTGATTTCGATTGTCCTAACTCCTCAATCTTATCGTCTATCGATTTGGCTATATTTATAATAATATTCTTTCCGTTATTCGATGTATCTGTTGGTATTTCCCACTTCTTTATAAATTCTCCATATAAGTTTAAAAAGGCTAGTTTTGTCGTAGTACCACCTAAATCAACAGCAGCAATCCATTTTTCACTCATGTCCATCACCTTACTTCTTTTTATCCTTTAATTTTTGCATTTCTGTCCGTAATAATAATAGTCCCATTTGATAGTCCTTCGGTTCAATGAGCTGAGAACGCCAAAGTTCATTTAACTCTGCTTCCATTAGTTCGAGATCAGCTATACGTTCACCAACATAAATAATCGTTCCATAATTTTTCAACAGCTGTTGAATTTCATAAATCGTTTTCATTTTTTATCACCAGCATTTTTTTATTTCCTTATAAAGTATAGAGGAAAAAAGTCAATCAAACAAGATTGTTCACAAAAAAGTCTTATTGAATTCTCGTGCGAATCAATAAGACTTTTTCAATTACCTGTCTGGATCCTGTGGATGTAAAAAACGTGGACGTCGATTTTTCAGTGGCATGGGGGATCGCAAAAACACATCTCGAAAGGCACGATAGTTAAAGGGAATAAACGGCCATAAATAAGGAACACCAAATGACTTCATCCTCGCCAAGCCGATAATCCATATCGCTACTCCAATGATAAAGCCATACAACCCGAACAATGCCGTTCCAATTAAAAGGGCTATTCTAACTAGACGATTGGCTAAGCTCATCTCATAACTTGGTGTGGCAAATGTACCAATTGCCACAATTGAAAAATATAAAATTACTTCATTAATAAACAACCCTACTTCAACAGCAACTTGTCCAATCATTAAGGCGGCTACTAGTCCAAGAGCCGTTGCCAACGAAGAGGGTGTGTGTATCGAAGCCATCCTTAGCATATCAATCCCTATTTCAATTAGTAGCAATTGAAAGATTAATGGAATGCTCCCAATGTCATTGGGACCAACAAAAGATAAGGCATCTGGTAATAATTCAGCGTTCATTGATAATAAATACCAAAATGGAAGTAAAAACACAGACCCCCAAACGGCTAATAAACGAACAAATCGTAAATAAGTGCCCACCATTGGCTTATTGCGGTATTCTTCAGCGTGCTGTAAGTGATGCCAGAAGGTAGTCGGTGTAATGATCACGCTCGGTGAACCATCAACAATAATACATACATGACCCTCATATAAATGTGACGCTGCGGTATCTGGTCTTTCCGTGTATCTCACCATCGGATACGGATTCCAATGACGACCTGAAATAAATTCTTCTACGGTTTTCTCACCCATTGGCAACCCGTCCGTATCGATTAATTCAAGAGACTGCTTAATTTGTTTCACAAGTTCCAGGTCGGCAATATCCTCCAAATAACAGACAACAACATCCGTCTTCGACCTTCTCCCGATTTGCATATATTCCATACGTAATGACCTGTCACGAATTCGTCTTCGAGTAAGTGCAGTGTTAAATACAATGGTTTCAACAAATCCATCTCTCGCACCACGAACGACCCGCTCAATATCTGGTTCTTCTGGACCACGAACAGGGTACGTCCTCGCATCAATTAGAATGATTTGATCAACCCCATCGACTACAAGTGCAGTCGGTCCCGCTAGTATTCCGTCGATGACTGCTTCAAATTCATCTACAGTCTCTACTTCAACATACGGTATGTAGGTTTTAATAAGCTTATCAATAGTATTTTCTTCTAATTGTTTTTTATCTAAACCGGATAAAATCTTCATTAAATAATGAAGAATATCATCTTTCACAAAGCCGTCGACCATATACATCGCCATTTTCCGATCAGCATAATATAAATCGAGTTGTAAGACGTCAAAGCTTTCGTCAACAGCTAATGCTTCATGTAAATAAGATACATTCTCTTCTATATTCGTGGAGATCCTTTGTTTCTGCTGACTTGTCAAGCACCCCACTCCTCTCATCCATCATTATCATTCATCATAGACACTCAAAAAAAAAATCATACTATTTTTCATAAACTTTCCTTTCTTTTCATATGATGGGTCTAGAATGGACAAACAAAGGAGGAAGGATAATTGAAGTCTAAAACAAAGAAGGTTCTTTTCGTCGTTCTTGCCACGTTCATTCTAATTATTTTATACTTAATGATTTATCAGCCTAAAGCTAAAGAAAGTATTATCTTTTTTCCAATAGATGAAAACGCTCGTTTTCTATCTGCAGATACACTTTTGACATTTGAAGGGAAAAAAAAGAAGAACCATTATCAAACAGATTGGAAGATTACCTCTAAATTAGATCAAGAAGCCTATTTACGGCAAGATATCGGCTTTCTCTATATTAATGGAAGATTGCACGGAATGATGAATGAATGGACGCAAAAAACAGACCAAATAGTAGAGGAGAAAGGTTTAAAAGGGAAAGAGAGCTCCTTATTACAAGGGATTTCTTTCCATTATGCAGAAATACACCAAAATGAGGATGAAATCACAAGTGCACAAAGAATGTCATCAGATTCACTATACGTAATCGATTCAAACTTTAGTCAGTTAAATTCATTCAGAGAGCCAGAAAATGCTTCGGAAAAAGAATGGAAAATCATCTTAGATAAAGTGACGAATCAACAGATGGATTTCGCATTAGAGAAAGGCCTTCAACAAAGTGGACTTAACCTAGACCAATACGATACTTATCTTTTAACAGAAATGACTCAATTTAATGATAAACCTATTCCTCCTTTTACAATTGAACAAACTGCTAAAATTATAGGTAATTTATGGGAAGGGTTATACAAAAACTATTTTTTAGGATTAAAAAAAGAGGATGGTACAAATGTCAATGCACTTGGAAGTACCATTCCTCTCATTTTAGTTAGTAAAGATCAGTCCCATTTATACGTATTAATCATAACACATAGTAACGAAGCCATTACATTAAAACAAATTATCTCCATTTAGTATAGTTAAAAACCTATGAGGAAAATAGCACTAAGGATGACTAGACTTCCTGTTATGAAATACCCCTGAGATTTCAAGCTTTTCTGGTTTGGAAAATGAACGATTCCCGTAGCGACAAAACCACCTAGAAGCCCGCCTATATGAGCTGCATTATCAATGCCCTGTATCGAAAACCCAAACAATAGATTGATCCCAATAATCAAGAGAACATTCATCCCCATCGTTCTAAAGAATATTTGAGGATACGTGTAACCAAAATACAAGAGCGCTCCAAAGCATCCGAAAATCGCTCCGCTTGCACCCGCAGATAAGCTATCTGTAAAGAGAAAACTAGCCATAGAACCAAACATTCCTGAGAGTAAATATATAAATAGAAAGCGTACTTTCCCAAATATCCTTTCCACCTCTGAACCAATAAAATATAGGGCAATCGTGTTCATTAATAGGTGAAGGAGTCCTATGTGAAGAAAGGTTGGTGTAAAGAACCTCCACCATTCTCCATCTAAAATGAGGAGATTATCTTTAGCCCCGTATTTTTGTAGTACGGAAGGGTTTGTCGATCCTCCTTGAAGCTCTAACCAAAGGAACAGTAAACATTGAGTAATAACAAGCAAATATGTAAAGAAAGGTTTAGACACTTGTAATAGTTGCTTCACTTCTTTTTGTTTTATTTCAGCTTCCTGTAATGCCCTTACTCTCGCATCCTTCACGTCCTCCAGTGTGAAGACATCTTTCATTGGGACTAAAGTAAAATTTTCCACATATTTATGTAATTTTGCGAAAGCAGTATGAGTATCATTTTTATCAATTAATATAGTATCAACGGTTACTCGACCTCTTGAAGAAAAATAAAATGTTTCATTTATCCAAGTGTAATCATCTACAGGCGGAAAGGCTGATAAATAAATAGTGAGAACCTTTATCTTTCTAGACATAAATTTCCGCCGAATTCTTTCTCCATTTGTTCCCGTTCGTTGTAAATCCCTTCTTATCCAATTGCTCCAATCAATATCATATCGAAGCAATCGAATAATTGGAGCATTCTTATTAGACATATTCTCTAACCAAAGTTCATTTTGACTATTAGATAAACTAACCACTCGGTAATCGTGATTTCGCAAAAAAACTTCAGCTAATTTCCAAAACAAATAATCTTCTTTCAAACTTGTGTATCCTCTACTTTCATCAGAGTTAACTAATTGCTTTAACTATAGCGAAAATAAGCAAACAAAGTAAAGAAGGAATTATCTATTGGCGCATTTTTTACATACATTACAACTGTTTTTAGAATAGGCTTACTAGATAAAGGTGAAAACCTTTTAGAGACAGCCGGTTTCATTATTTAAATGTACTTTGGATAAAGATTGACCGTAAATAAGGAATTTTCATAGACAAATTTACAGCATACCTCCTAATATAAGCATTTCCTAATAGGGAATTTGCAATCTTATACCGATATTTATAAATAGAAGTAATAAGCATAGACAATATGAACCATTTGTAAATAAATTTCATTACAATCCCTCCTATTTCTAGTTTGTTAAAAGTCCTTATTATTATGCAATAAATACGGAATGGCACAAATAAGAGAGGATAAATCGATGCGGCCCACCGCAAAATAAAAACACCTCTATAAAAAATAAGGGGTTCCGTTTACAATTACTTACTATGAGACATTTAAAGGTCTAGATTGGATATCACAGATACAGAATTTAAGTTTGAAGATAACTTATTTATAAGGTGATAATTGGAGATAATCAAAATGGTCATGAAAGAAGTAGTTCAATTATTGAGTACAGCATAAAAGCAAAAGCACTCCCATGAACTACTTTTTATTACAATAACGTAAATGTGAAAAAGAATATCTTAAAACAGGAAAAGACTAAAAACAATAAAAAAGGATATGAAATCTATTGTGATTCCATATCCCTTTTTCATTTGTGTTTATTTTTTTGCACCAAGTTAAGTCCTATGTTTTTTGTGCTATTTCAACTGTGTGGAGAAATTTAGTTTTTCCTCCCATAACGGAACCAGTATAATAACGATTTATTTCTTCTGTTTAATACGCGAATGTTTTATTTGTCCAGTTTTTCTAAAACAGGTTGAATCGTTGATTTTAATGTAGCAACAGAATGAGAAAATTGTTGTTTTTCATCATCAATCAATTCTAATTCAATGACCTTTTTGATTCCATTACGATTTACAATCGCTGGAACTCCAACAAAAATATCCTCTTCACCATACTCTCCAGATAAGTAACTTGAAACCGTTAAAATGCTATTTTCATTATTCAAGATGGCTTTTGTTAAACGAACGAGACCCATAGCGATACCATAATAGGTCGCACCTTTTCTTTCAATAATATGATAAGCAGCATCTCGGACATTAATAAATAACTCTTCAATGTCTTTCTTTTGATATTCAGGTTGATCATCCATCCATTCAAAGATCGTTCTCCCACCGATATCTGCATGACTCCATACCGGTAGTTCTGTATCTCCATGCTCTCCAATGATATAAGCATGGACATTTCTCGTGTCTACTCCAAAATAGTCACCAAGCATATATCTAAATCGAGCCGTATCGAGAATGGTTCCAGATCCAATCACTCGTTCTTTAGGCAAACCAGAAAACTTCCAGGTCATATACGTTAAAATGTCTACAGGATTTGTTGCAATAATGAAAATACCATCAAATCCACTTTTCATCACGTTCTCGACAATACTTTTAAAAATCTTCGTATTTTTTTCAACCAAATCTAATCGAGTTTCTCCAGGTTTTTGATTCGCACCGGCTGTTAAAACGACAACATCTGCCTCTTTACAATCTTCATATCCTCCATACCAAATCTTTGTTGGAGAAGAGGTAAAAGCAAGTCCATGATTTAGATCCATTGCATCTCCTTCAGCTTTCGATGCATTTAAATCTACCAGTACTAATTCCTCTGTTACACTTTGATTTAATAAAGCAAAGGCGTAACTTGACCCAACAAACCCAGTACCAACAAGGACAACACGGTTAACTCTTTGTTCCATAAAACATCCTCCTTCATAACATTATAATCTTCATATTATCTTAAAAATAAAAACAAATAAAACCCACAGCTAATCCAGGAAGAAGACTAGACATCAAATTCACCATCTCATTATTCATCCAAGCCACTCCTTTTTGCAAAGTAGCTTTCTGTCCACAATGAAAGGTTTGTTCTGTTTTTATTCCACATACATCACATTTATATTCTGCTTGAACATACGCTCCAAGCAGCGTATCAATAAAATTCCCAATGAAACCGGCAATCCCAATGAGCATTAATACCCCCCAACCATTCACTTCCCCGATAAGCATTGCTATAAGAACGATCACAAACGAACCAGTAATACCAGCAAACAGTCCCAGCATAGAGATGGCACCAGAGGTTCCAGTCTCGACGCGTTTAAAGGTGAGCAAAGAATATGGCTGTTTTTTACTTAACGTTCCAATCTCTGATGCCCATGTATCGGAATTGGAAGCACAGATTGAGGCTAAAAAGGCATAAAACCAAACTTCCGTTGCTCCAAAAAGATAACAAAGTGAAAAGAAAGCGGCTGCTCCTCCGTTCGCTAGTACTTGTTGCCAATCTCGTTGAGCAGATTTTGCTAATTTCTGTTCTAGCATTTGTTTTTTTGATGATTTATATTTTGACCAAAAACTAGAAGTGATAAAAAAGCTTCCGATTAATAGTAAGCCTTGCCACTGAAAAGCCAAGTATACGAAGCATCCAATGACGATGGCTGCAATAGCCCCGGAAATTTTCAACGTTTTCGTTACTACCCCTCCAATAGACATTACGACTATGGCCATAAGATATAAACTATTTGCGAGTATCACAAATCACCACCTCTTTTGATGTCACAATTTTCTGGACAGGAAGGTCAAATGAATCAACCGGAAGGTCGGATACCCATTGTTCAGGGAAGGCTAAAGAAAGGGTTCTTCCTGTGTAGTCTACTAAAAACCGATCATAATATCCTCCCCCAAACCCTAAACGATACCCTTGTGTATTAAAGGCTATTCCGGGCACAATCAATAATTCTATCTGCTCTTTCTTTACAAGTACTGTTTTTGATGGCATGGGTTCAAATAAGTGTATGTATACATTCTCTAGTTGTTCAAAGCTCGTTAATTTATAAAATTCCAGTTCACGTTTTTTATGTTTGCATTTTGGAACAAGAACTTCTTTCTCTTCAGCCCAAGCCTGACGAATGATTTGCCATGTATCTACTTCTGGAAACTGCGAGATTGTAAGGCCAACGGATTGTGCATTTCTCCAGTCTTCTAATTGAAATAAATTCCGAGCAATTTCTAAAGACTTTTGTTCGTACTCGGTTTTCTTTAATAATTGGAGCTTACACTTTAAATCCTCTCTTAGTTCCTGCTTCTTCCCCATTATCCTCTTCCTTTCTTCTATTACAACACATTACTCAAACTCTTCTCAAATAAATAATATAATCATTTAGTAAAAATAGATCTTTTCATTAAAATGACAGGATGGTATAAAAAAAAGCAGTGGAATAAAATTCCATCTGCTTACTTTGTTTCACGGTGTAAAGTTGAACGTTTTTCTCTTGGGCAATATTTTTTAAGCTCAAGACGATCTGGGTTATTACGTTTATTTTTTGTAGAAATATAGTTACGCTCACCGCATTCTGTGCAAGCTAATGTAATGTTTACACGCATGTTTATTTCCCTCCAAACTTCATGACATTCATCTATTCATACGACTTTTATATAATATCATTTTTCAGAGGGAAAAGCTAGTATGTTTTTAAATGCCTTATTAAAATTCCTCTGCTCAAAAATTGACCTATCACTTCATTTCAAGATCCTTATCACCTTTAATCATGGTACTCATTACCAATTTATACATATATTCACCGACCACCTAAACCTTCTGCCATCTTTCAATTTTACTCTTATAATATTTGGCAAATTCCTTTGCTAAATTTTGATGACTTGCCTGAGAATACACAATAACAGAAGAAGAGGTATATTCTTTTATTAAAGTCCAACACTCTTTACCATGATGAACTTTAATTCCGTTATCCCATTCTAATGATTCTTTTGGAGTTTCGGAAATAATGGATTGGAACACCTTATGTTTTTTATTATCAGGACAAGTCGTCACAACCCTTGAAACGAAATGTCTTTGATATTTGTCCTTCTTTATTAACGTACGAAAGGGAAAACTCCTTATACGGTTTATTTCTTTCATGGCCAATTTGTACTGCGAAACCGTTCCGATATCTCGCCAATATTCCGATGTAGGATAGGCATATATTTTTTCTTTTCCTTCTATTAAGACAGGGAAAACATCTTTTGCAAAATCCAATTTTCCGTAAAGAGGATATTCCCTGAAAATTCCAGGTTCAATAATGTACATTCCTGTATTAATATGGGGAGAACGAATGTCAACATAATCTGGCTTTTCGACGAACGAAGCAACACGCCCCTCATTGGTTACTTCACAAATCCCAAATTGATTAGAAGAAGGTAGCTGTTTCGTAATAATCGTTAATGCCGCTTTTTTTTCCTGATGGTAAAGAACGGCTTTTTTTAATGAAATAGAAGAGAAAGCATCGCCACTTATGACCACAATCGTTTCAGAAAATAAGTCTTTTCTAAGGAACAGATGGCCGGCTGACCCTAATGGATTCGACTCCTTCAAATAAGTAATTCTCACTCCCCACTTGCTTCCATCTTCAAAGTAGTCTTTAATTTTTTCAGCTAAATAACAAGTGGTCACGTAAATTTCACGAATATCTGCTTCTTTCATTTGCTCAATAATATATTCCATTACTGGCTTTCCATCTATGGGTACTAATGGCTTAGGTAACGAATGAGTGTAAGGCTGTAATCTTTTGCCTTCCCCACCAGCCAAAATAATCCCGATCATAAGAAAGCTCCTTCCAATTTATTATGCAGTGCTTCTTCTTCGTATACTTGTTTCGTTTGATCCGCAATCCTTTCCCAGCCAAAAAGTTTTCTAGCAACTTGAAACCCTTGTTGACCAATTTTTTCTCGAAGACTAGATGATTGATATAATTTATTCATTTCTATCATTAATTCATCAGCGCTTCCTGGAGTATACAGTAATCCAGAAAACTCATGTTGAATAATCCCTTTTAAGCCGCCAATTCTTGCTGCAATGACAGGCTTTTTCGCTGCCATTGCCTCTAGCGCAACGATGCCAAATGGCTCATATAGACTTGGAAACACCGCCATCTCACAAGAGTTCAACAGCTGATTCCTTTCTTCATCTGTTACAAACCCAATGAAATGTATTTTTACTTGAAGCCCACGATCATTAACTGTTTGTCTGTAGTTATTTAATAAAGGTCCTTTTCCAGCAATCACTATTTCAAGGTCTCCCGGTAATAAGGATGCCGCATCAATTAATGTGTCAAACCCCTTTTCCCTAACCACTCTTCCTACTGAAAAGATAAACCGTTTATTTTCTAAGAAATGAAACCTCATATGATTCATTTCTTCAACTTCTCCTAAATGTATTCCATTAGGAATCATACTGATCGTTTTATTTTCAACGTCAAACAGTTGTTTTAATTCATCCTTCATGTAATCACTACACACAATAACATGATTAGAATCATTGATTAATTTACTCTCTTCATTATGAATCCTTTGTTGCATTTCAGTATAAATACCTGCGTTTCTACCATGCTCAGTTGCATGGATCGTTGTCACTAAAGGAATATGATAAAACGACTTAATGGATTGTGATGCTTGACCAACTAACCAGTCATGGGCATGAACAATGTTAATATGATGGCGATTGATAAGCTCATCTGCTTTTCGAACCATCGAAACATTTAAATCTTCAATCCACTTTAGAAAATTCTCTTCAAGTTGATGTAAGGGGCCTGTTCGATATACGTGAACCCCATCCATTTTTTCATATTCCTTTGTATCAGGGGATTTAGATGTTAATACAACAACCCCTACACCTTTTCTAGATAGATTCTTAGCTAACGAATATACATGGCGAGATAGGCCACCCACTATATTAGGTGGGTATTCCCAGCTTAGAATTAATACTTGCACAGAAGCTGACTGAATCCCCACTCTTGGTTTCTTTGATAACGGAAGAGAAATAAGCAGCTTTTCCTTTCGATGTATCAAAAAATGCTTTTCCTCCTGCCCTTCCTGAAAGCTCTTTACTAAAAGGTCTGTAGCTTGACATGTCCCTTGGTCATGACGTCCATCACTTATTGTCGTTAATAAATGCATCCACTCTAAAACGATATGCTCTAATACGTCATGCTGTTGAAGAGTGGTACCCATATGTTGCATTTGAAGCTCTATTTCTTGTCCCTTTCGGCACAATTGTAATTGTTGGTCTGACAAAATAGGTTTGCCTATGTCCATTCCATTGTAACAAAAATTCATCCTGCTTAAGGTCGTCTCAACCTTTTCCCAACCCTCTACCTCTATACAATCATCACGACCAGAAGTTAAAAACGTAGTAATCGTTTCCTCAAAGAATGGGCGCCAAACTTCCTTCCCATGAATAGGAAATAAATATACGTCGCTATCCCTCGCCCGTTCTTGGCCTAATTGTGAACGTATTGGAATTAAAGTCAATCCTCTAGGGCTTCTTGCGTATTGTTCAACGGGAGAATCTTTTTCAGCAAATTCAAAAGCAGCATACGGAATAAATGTATATTGAAAACCAAAGTTTACTAAATACTTGTCAAGCCCAGGTTGATAAGCTTGACGAGGTAGCCAAATTCCTTTTGGCTTCACCGAGAAATGTTTTTGGAAGTATGCAACCGTTGTTTCTAGCTGCCACTCCATTCCTTGTTTAGTTTGTATATGCGTAAGAGGAAAGTCACTAGGAGTTGAAGGGATTAGCCGAAGTACCCCTTTATCTGAAAAGTTCTGAAACGCTTTAATTATGTTTTTATCCCATTTTAACCATAATTGAAAATATGTTTGGTATTGAGCATTCATTCCTCTTTTGACTGTAAAGAATTGATCGATTTGTGCTTTAAATTCCTCTGTCGTAAACCATTCGAATAAAACCGGCTTAACAATAAAAGCTATCTTCGCATTTCCTGTGTAAGAATGAAGCCACTCTAATAGAGGAAAGTATTCTCCTACAATCGATTCCAAATACTCTTCTCGTTCTTCTTCCTTTAGCAAATACGTGCTATAATAATTTGTATTTGGTTGAAGGATAAGGCTATTCATTTGATTTCAATCCCTTCACTTCATAATAAGAATACGTACTCACATGCTCAACCCAATTCGGTTCCTGCAAACCATCTTTTTCAAATTGTTGTAAGTCTGTCATATTAAAAGAGAATTGATCATCCTCTAACCTTGGAGTATGTAAACTGTTCGATCGGATGAGTGGAAAGAAGCTATCCCCTATTAAAAATCCATATTCAGCACAATACGTTCGATTTCCTTTTAAACCGCTTATAAACCAATCACTTTGCCCTTCCTTTAAATAGATTGTAAAAGATTGGTGTTCATTATGACCATTAAAAGAGATAGAAGTAATGTCATAGATTTTTAGAATAGGTTGAAGAGTCCGTGGGTTCTTTTTATCCATTTTAAAAGATAAAATAGTCGGGTCTATGTTCCAATAACAATAGGCTCGAGTTGGGGAACTAAATAGGAGTGCCATAGATGCTTGACGTTTCGGGTATATTTTCTTCATCAGCGTCGGTATTTTAGTCACTTTACCCTTTCGTTTCTTTCTAGAGATGGCTACATTATTATCCTGTTTGTTCACTGCCTTTTTTTCATTTGACTTTTGGTATTTTAACCATCGGTATTGAACTTTTCCAACCGTAGTATTTAGTTCAATAGCTATTTTACGAAAAGATAATCCTTTTTCACGTAGTTTAATAATATCTTCCAGCATCTTTAACAGCACCTCTTTTATAATAGTTCATTTTCTGAACAACGGACGAACAATACGGCCATTCTTGTATATAGTAATCGTATCATCCTAATGACTTTGCTACAATAAACGCAAATTGTCGGATTATGACGTATGGAATAGGCGACATGAAATGATAAATTTTTTTCAAAAATATCGACATTTTTCTACTATTCTACCCCCATATATCCAATTGTCGCATCGAATATATAGTTGTAAAAGACTATAAAAAAACAAGATTGCAAATTTTTTTTGAGGTGATTTAATGACAACACTTATTGTAATCCTATTTTCTCTATCTATTTTGTTATTTACATTGTCTTTCTTTTTAAAAGACCCTTTAAAACAAATGGAAAGAGATGTAGAAGAAGTATCAATTAATGTATTACAAGAACAATACAAATTAAAGAAAAGAATTAGCATTTTGGAAGAGGAGCTTATGTTAAGTTCTGAACCTCGGAATGTCTCATCAATCGAAAATGATAGTGTGCATGAAGTTGTAAAAAATCAAGTATTTTCGTTACATAGTCAAGGGCTTACGATTGAGCAAATTGCAAAACAATCGGCTCTACCATTAGAAAAAGTTCAACAATTACTTGCAACAACCACAACGAATTAAAGGAGAATCCCATGGATAAAAGAATGACAAGAGCGCTTTCAATTGGCTTATTTCTCTCGGCAATCCTTCTATTTGGATTTCAACTCAGCTCAAATGATCAACCTTTACAAGTAAAAGATTTGAAAAAGGAAGGATATGTAGTACTAACTGAAGCTGAATATAAAGAACTAACTGATAAAGTTCAATCCATTGAAAAAGAATTGAAAGGTCAAACAGTCGTGGCTCAAGGGGAGCAACCTAAACAAGAAGAACCTAAAACAGAAGAACCTAAGCAAGAAGAGCCTAAACCAGAGGAGCCTAAGCAAGAAGAACCAAAACCAGAAGAACCTAAACAAGAAGAGCCTAAACCAGAAGCTCCTAAACCAGCGCCAATCACTTATAAGCTAAAAATCGAAACGGGTATGACTTCATTTGAAATCGCAGAAAAGTTAGTTGAACAAAAGATTATTAAAGAAGCAGATGAAACAAATTTTAGAGTCTATATGAATGACAATAAATTTGCTGAAAAGATACAACTTGGTGAGTTTACCGTAAATAGTGAAATGAGTTTTAATGAAATCGCTAAAATTATAACGAAAAACAGGTAATTGAAATATTAAAAGAAGATGATTACTGTGTAAAACACTGAATCATCTTCTTTTTTGTATGTTTTTACAAGCAATGAACACTCTATCATCTTTTCATACCCCCATAAGTTGGTAGTACCATCTCTATTCTCTTATACAGGGTATAAGTGTTGGATTTAAATCTAAAAAAACAGTACACAATAAGTCATTTATAAATAGCGACTATTGCGTACTGTTACTTTACTAATTAATCATTTAAATCGTACCGACGGCCTTTTACTAAATAGAAAGTATGCTCAGCTATGTTCGTTACATGATCTGCTGCGCGTTCTAAATAACGGCAAATAAAGGAAAGCTGCATAATTTGAGGTGTTTTACTCGGATCATTAACATTTAAGGACAATAACTCACGAATAATTTCCCCGTAAAGGTCATCAATTTGATCATCAAGATCCGCAATTTTCTTTGCCTTCACCACATCTTCTTCCGTATACGCTTGTAAGACAAGCTCTATCATTTCAGATGTGTAGGTATGCATTGTTTTAATTTTATCGAGACATGGCAGCGTTTGTTGTTGTCCAATTCGAATGGTAGATTTAGCAATATTAACGGCAAAATCTCCTATTCTTTCAAGATCAGAAGCTATTTTGATCGCTGCAATGATTCTTCTTAAATCCGTGGCAACAGGCTGTTGCTTTGCAATTAAGAGAATCGCTAAATCATTAATCTCTTCTTCAAGTACATTGGCGATACGATCTTCATCCATTATTTCAAGTGCACGCTCCACATCTTGCTCTTCAAGTGCTTTAAGAGCATCTTTAAGAGCTTTTTCACACAGCAATCCAAGCTCCATCAGCTTAGATTTTAATTCTTCTAAATGAGATTCAAACATTTCTCGTAAGACCATCGGGTTCCCTCCTTATTAAACTGACACGAAAAAACGTATTGATATAACAAGGAACGAATAGTGACATTCACCCATTCGTTCCTTGCCTTTGAACTGTGAAAGAACTTAACCGAAGCGGCCTGAAATATAGTCTTCTGTTCTTTTATCAGTAGGATTTGAAAATATTTTATCCGTCTTGTCAAATTCAACTACTTCTCCATTTAAGAAGAAAGCTGTTTTATCAGAAATTCGTGCTGCTTGCTGCATATTGTGCGTTACGATGATAATGCTATAATCTCTCTTCAACTCTTGAACAAGCTCTTCTACTTTCAAAGTCGAAATTGGGTCAAGAGCAGATGTTGGTTCATCCATTAGGATGACATCAGGTTCAATGGCAAGACACCTCGCAATACAAATACGCTGTTGTTGCCCACCCGATAAGCCATAAGCATTTTCATTCAGTCGATCCTTTACTTCATCCCAAATAGCTGCTCCTCGTAAACTCTTCTCAACAATTTCATCAAGCACTTTCTTATTTCTAATTCCGTGTATTTTAGGACCATATGCAATATTTTCATAGATTGACTTCGGAAATGGATTTGGCTTTTGAAATACCATTCCTACTTTTGTGCGTAATTGTTCAACACGATAATTTTGATCAAAAATATTTCGATCTCGATATAAAATTTCTCCTGACGTTTTGACAATGGGTACAAGCTCAATCATGCGATTTAATGTTTTAATATAAGTTGACTTTCCACAGCCAGATGGACCGATAATCGCTGTCACTTCATTTTCCATAATATTTAAGTCAATATTTTTCAAAGCATGGTTACTTCCATACCATAAATTAAGTTGTTTCGTTTCATATACTGGCTTTTTTTCTACAGAATTTGTTGTCATTTTGTCTAGCGTCTTACTTGCTAAAGTGATTTCCATTGTTGGAAAACCTCCTTCATCCTATTTGAGCCTTTTCCTTCTTAATAACGTTTTTGAAATTTATTTCGAATAAGAACGGCGATTGAGTTCATGACAATAAGAAGTCCTAATAACACGATAATCCCTGTCGCTGCCAATGCGTGAAATTCTTCTTGTGGGCGACTGGTCCAGTTGTAAATCTGCATCGGTAAAGCCGTGAATTTATCCAATACACCTGTTGGCAGAAAAGCAATAAATGTTGGGATTCCAATGACAACAAGTGGCGCCGTCTCTCCAATTGCTCGAGAAATCGCCAGAATCGTACCGGTTAAAATTCCTGGAATCGCTGCCGGAAGAACAACACGTAGTATCGTTTGCCATTTTGTCGCCCCCATCCCATAAGAAGCTTCACGCAGTTCACCTGGAACAGCACGAACCGCTTCCTGAGAGGCCACTATAATCACCGGCAAGATTAATAAACTCATAGTCAATCCTGCAGCTAAAATACTAATTTGAAGATTTAATGTCCGTACAAAAATTGTTAAACCTAACAACCCAAATACAACAGAAGGCACCCCAGCTAGGTTTGATATATTGATTTGTATAAACGTATTAATTCGATTCTTAGTAGCATATTCTTCTAAATAGACAGCCGTAGCCACGCCTAAAATCATCGAAACGGGTGTTACAACGGCCATCAACCAAATTGATCCAATAATCGCCGCTTTTATTCCTGCATTTTCTGGTCGGCGAGATGCAAAGTTTGTGAAGAAATCCCAATCTAAATAACCAATTCCTTGAGTCAATATCCGAAAGATTAATATAGCTAGAACAATTAATCCGAAAGATGTTGCTGCGATAAATATTCCTTTAAACAACGCATTTTTTCTAAGTCGGGAAGACATTTTAGCTGTAACGACTTGCTGATCTATATGCTTCATTAATATTCCTCCCTAAAGCGTTTGGAAATGTACTGTGCTAGCATGTTCATGATTAAGGTGAATAAAAACAATGTAAACCCTACAGCATAAATACTGTAATAAATGGTCGTTCCATAACCAGCATCCCCAGTACTTACCTGAACAATATATGCTGTCATCGTCTGAATCGATTCCGTGACGTTCCAATCTAAGTTTGGCGTAGATCCACCCGCAACTGTCACTATCATCGTTTCTCCAATTGCTCGGGAAATCGCGAGAACGATTGACGCCACAATTCCGGAGATGGCTGCTGGTAGCACTACTTTTAACGTCACTTCTAACTTCGTGGAGCCTAGTCCTAGTGCACCTTCTCGCATCGTATTAGGAACAGATGACATCGCATCCTCCGATAACGATGCAATCATCGGAATAATCATAATCCCCACTACGATACCAGGGCTAAGAGCATTAAATATTGATAAATCTGGGATAATCTTTTGCAATACTGGCGTGACAAATGTTAAGGCGAAAAAACCATAAACAATCGTCGGTACACCCGCCAGCACTTCAAGTACCGGTTTAATAATTCTTCTAGTTCTATCGGAAGCATATTCACTCAAATAGATGGCTGCACCTAGACCAATCGGAACAGCTACAACAGTTGCAATGACCGTAATTTTTAATGTCCCCATTATAAGCGGCATGACCCCGTATGACGCGCTTGCTTCAACGAAAGGATACCATTTTTTCTCGGTAATAAACTCCCATATTGAAACCTTGGAGAAAAACGTAAATGTCTCAAATAATAATGTAAATAAAATGCCCAGTGTTGTTAATACAGAAACAGATGTTAACAGAAATAATACTACTGGGACAATTTTTTCCATCGTCTGCGATGAACTCTTTTGACTTTTCGCTTCAATCATTTCTTGAACTGTCAATTTTTTAGTAGAAGCAGCCATGTTGAAAACCCCTTTCTTATACATGACAAGATGAGAAGCAAGGAGCCGCTTCCCACCCTATCAACTCGTTCAATCCTTATCTAACGTAAACCCTCAACCGTTTCGAACGCTTCGTCATAATCTTCTTGTGGTAAGCGGACATACCCCACTTCTTCTGCTAAATCGCCCGCATTTTCAACTGCAAATTTCATATAATCATAAACTGACTCTTCATCTGCAACCGCATCATTCTTTACATAAATGTATAGCGGGCGAGAAAGTGGAGCATATTCGCCAGTTTCAACTGTTTCATTTGTTGGTTCAACAGGTCCGTTACCATTGTCAATTGGAACGACCTTTAACTTATCTTTATTTTCCAAATAGTATGCATAACCAAAATATCCAACTGCGTTTGTGTCTCCTGTTACCCCTTGAACGAGTACATTATCATCTTCTGAAAGTGTTGCTGATTCTGCCATCGGCTCATCTTCAAGAATGACTTCATTAAAATAATCAAATGTCCCTGAATCTGTTCCAGGTGAAAAGAATTTGATTTCTTCCTTCGGCCACCCTTCACGGATGTCAGCCCATGTTTTTGTTGTTCCGTCTTGGACCCACATTTTCTTGAGTTCATCAACCGTCAAGTAATCAACAAAGTCATTATCCGTATTGACGACGATTGAAAGACCGTCGTTTGCAATTTTAAATTCTGTAAAGTCAATTCCTTCAGCTTCTAATTTCTCCACTTCTTTATCTTTAATCGGACGAGAAGCATTAGAAATCACTGTGTCACCCGCGATGAATTTCTCAAATCCACCACCTGTGCCAGAGAATCCGACTGTAACATTCACTTTTGGTTGCTCCATCATATATTCCTCAGCGATGGCTTCCATGATTGGATATACTGTAGAAGAACCGTCGATGTTCACTTCACCTTGAAGTTCTGCTGCTTGATCACTGTCTGCATCTTTTTTAGTTTCATCTGATCCACAGGCACCTAATAATAGAGCTGAACCAACGGCTGCAGTAGCTAATAATTGTTTTAAGCTTTTCATTACGGTAATTCCCCCTAAGAAATGTATGTTGTTTTGTCCTACATGTAATAGAATAATAGAGAACTGTTAACTTCGTTTTAATCGATTGTAAAGCTTTTGTAAATTCGACCTTTGTAGCTAAAAACCAACAATTCACTAGGTAATCCTAAAGCGTAATACGGAATTAACAAAAGTATGTGTATAAAAACATAAGATTATGTATAGGAAAGCGATTGTATTCTTCTTCTTTAGGGCAAAAAAACCCACCGGAGTTCACCGGTGGGTTTCATGATTTAACGCTTTATTGATCAATTTCTCGTTCTTCGTTTTCTTCTGTCCCTTTTTCTTTCAATTCAAAATACTTATCTAAAGCAAACTTAGCAATACGCTCATTTGGATTCGTATAGGTGGATGGTACAGAGCCTGTACTCGCCCAAGGTGTGATGACAGAAAATGCCACTTCTGGCTGATCGTACGGAGCGTAGCCGATTAAGGAATAATTGTACGTTTCCGTACCCCATTTCGACCGGTCAGGACCGTAGTAAACCACTTCTGCTGTCCCCGTTTTCCCTGCCGCTTCATAATCTGTTATATATTCAGAACGTGTAGGATTAGGTCCAAACACATCACTTGAAGTACCTTCACTCCCTTGGAAAACACGATAAAACCCTTCTTGAACAGCTTCTAACTCCTTAGAGGAAAGCGCCAAATGGTTTAATACTTCAGGTTCATTTTCATATGCTAATGGACCTAGCTCGTCTGAAGTTTCATTCGGTTCATGAATTTCTTTGACAACCTTAGGGGCGATTCGGTAACCTCCATTTGCAATTGAAGAAACATATTGAAGCATTTGCATTGGTGTATACGTATCATATTGGCCAATGGCTAAGTCCAGCATTTTACCAGGTTCAACTTCTAACACATCCCGATCTACCTGCTTATAGCCTATTTGTTCGCCCGGTAAATCGATTTCTGTACGGACGCCGAGACCAAACTGACTATAATAATTTCGTAACGTAGAGAAATCATCTGGAACAAAACCGAGTGACGTTCCACTTCCCTCATACGTTTCCTCAGCAAGACGTAAGGCGATTTTGTACATAAAGGAGTTGGATGATTTTTCGAGAGCGAATTTTTCATCCATCCACGCTTTTTCATACCCACCATACGGGTTAAACCAAGAGTTCTTAGTTGGGGTGTCTTTAAACGTTAAGGGTTCATCAAATAAAGTCTCACCAGGTATTAACACATCCGCCATATATCCTGATAACACGGTCGCTCCTTTAACTGCCGAACCAATTTCATGAGCGGACGTATATGTCCCCATCGCGTAATCCACAATCTCGCCATCTACCCATTGCTTACCTGACATCGCGAGAATTTCACCTGTAAACGGATCCATCATCGTAAAGAAAATTCGATCCATTAATGGATGGACCCCTGCCTCTTTAATTCTTATTAATTCGTCCTCTACAATTTGATCAACCGCTTCCTGTAATTCAATATCAAGCGATAATACTAAGTCTTGACCACGTTGCCCTTCTTGTACTAGTTCTGTTTGCAGGACATTTCCTTCTTTGTCTGTTATGCTTTTATATTTTTCCTTTTGTCCTTTTAACACATCTTCATATTGGTATTCAATAAAGCTCTTACCAACTCGATCATTTCGACTATAGCCACGAGCTAAATAGTAATCTAAATTGTCGTTCGGTAACCCTTCACGAGAGGTTGTAATTTTCCCAAGAATCGAGCTTAATGTTTCCCCATAAGGATAGGCTCTTTCCCAATCGGTCATTGTGTTAACCCCAGGTAAAGAAGCTAAATTTTCACTCACGACTGCAAATTCTTCATCCGTAACAAAGGTCGATTCGTCATCCCCTTCTCCAACCTTTATAACTTGAGGTGATAAGGCATATCCGCCATTCATCTCACGGAAGATCGCTAACACCTCTAATTCGCTCGCAGAAATAGAGTTCAACTCCGCTTCCGTCATTCGCTCCCGTGCAAGATTGTATATTTCCTTATCCGGATCTTCAATTTTTTCATTAGTTAGGATTTTGGCCTGTTCCTCTTCGGGTACTTTCTCATCAATCGTAATCTGTTCTGTTAATAATAGAAAGTCTTCTCGATCCCGATCCGTCACTTTGTCTGTATTCTTTTCGATCATCGTCGCAAGCTTTCTAGCGATTTCTATGATATCAGTCGTTTTGGTTGTTTGGCTTTTAGTGTACGTAATCGCAAGAAGTGGTGTATTATCAACAATAACCTTGCCATTGCGATCATACATCTTACCACGTGGTACACTTGTACTTACAACAACCTCCTCCGTTCGTTCCACTTCTCGTTCATAGCCTTCTCCTTTGACAATCTGAACAACCCCTAAACGTAAAATGAGGGCAGTAAATAGGATAAAGACAACAAAAAACAATAAATTCATTCGATTAAAAATATGATTGTTCTTTTTTCTCTTTTTTTGTTTTGGGAGTCTCAACAAGTATATCCGTACATCCTTCCTTCACAGTATTCTTCTATTCTATTAAAAAAAAGACGAATAATCTATAAGGTATATCTACCAATTTAGTGAATGCCCACACTCCTGTAAGATAGTTCCCTTTAACTAAAAAAGCTAACCACCTACGTCAGTAGGTCATTAGCTTTTTTTAGTTAATTATAGTATGTTTCGCTCCTTCACTATTGAAGAGGCTCGCCTTACTCTATGTCTGAGGATTATTTCTTATTTTTTTCCTTCAGTTCTAAATATTTTTCTAAAGCACGCTGAGCTAATTTCTTATTGGATTGTTTCCAAGCATTACTAGCATTTATGTTTCCCCAAGGAGAAATGACGGCGAACGCCACTTCTGGCTGGTCAAAAGGCGCATACCCAACGATAGAGTGGTTTTCCGTTTCCGTTCCCCATGCCGATCGATTCGGTCCATAATATATTACCTCGGCTGTGCCCGTTTTTCCGGCCGCGTCCAGATTAAGGAAATTTCTCCCTGTACCCTCAGTACCATGGAACACGCGATAAAACCCTTCTTGAACAGTATTAAGTTCTGCTGCAGTAAGATCCAAGCGATTTAACACCGTTGGTGAATTTTCATGTGCAACCGGACCGAGCCCCTCTGAAGTAACATTAGGGTCGCGAATTTCTTTAACGACCTTCGGAGCAATTCGGTTCCCACCATTCGCAATCGTCGAAACGTATTGCAGCATTTGCATTGGGGTGTACGTATCAAATTGGCCAATCGCTAAATCAAGCAATTTCCCCCCCGGCACATCCTCTAATGCCTTCGGATCTGATATTTTAAAACCTGTTTGTTCGCCAGGTAAATCGATTCCCGTTTTGACTCCAAGCCCGAATTGATTATAATGATATCGTAAAGTGAGATAATCGTCTGGAATAACGTTAAGTGGATTTCCAGCTCCATAATAGCCTTCCCCGGCTAATTTTAATGCTATTTTGTACATAAAGGAGTTGGACGATTTTTCGAGAGCATACCTTTCATTCATCCACTTATTTCCTATTCCACCATACGGGTTAAACCAAGAGTTCTTAGTAGGAGTGTCTTTAAATGTTATAGGCTCATCTAACAACCTCTCTCCTGGGGTCAGCACATCCCCCATGTAGCCCGCAAGCACTGTTGCCCCCTTCACGGCAGAACCAATCTCATGCGCTGACGTGAATGTTCCCATTGCGTAATCAATCACTTCACCGTCAACCCACTGCTTCCCAACCATCGCAAGAATTTCTCCTGTATTTGGGTCCATCATCGCAAGAAAAATGCGGTCTGTTAACGGATGTACTCCCGCCTTTTTTATTTTTCTTAATTCATCCTCAACCATCTTGTCAAGGGCTTCTTCCAATTCCATATCGAAGGTTAAAACTAAGTCTTGACCTGGCTTCCCTTCATTAACTGGCTCTGTACGCAGGACATTCCCTTCTTTATCCGTAATGTTGCGATACTGCTTTTTTTGTCCTGACAGCACATCCTCGTATTGTAATTCAATAAAGCTTTTGCCGACACGGTCATTTCGACTATATCCACGGGATGTGTAATAATCTAATTTTTCACTAGGGAGTCCTTCTTTAGACGTCGTGACCTTCCCTAGAATCGAGCTTAATATGTCTTCAAAAGGGTACACTCTTTCCCAGTCCATCGTTGTGTTAACACCAGGTAGTAATGAGAGATGTTCACTTACGACCGCAAATTCTTTGTCCGTAACATACGTCGATTCATCATCCCCTTCACCTACCTTGATGGCTTGTGGGGTTAACGCGTAGCCGCTATTCATCTCACGGAAAATCGCTAATACCTCTAATTCGCTCGTGCTAATTGAATTTAGTTCCGCTTCCGTCATCCGTTCTCTTGCAAGATCATAGATTACTTTATCCGGATTTTCAATTTTTTCATCTTCCATAATTGAGTCCTGTTCCTCTTGTGGAACTTTATCACCAATTGTAATCTTTTCAGTTAGTAATAAAAAATCTTCTCGGTCCCGATCTGTAATTCGGTCTGTGTTTTTCTCAATAATTGTCGCTAGTACTCTAGCAACTCTTAACACTTCTGATGCATCTGTGGCCTGGCTTTTCGTATAAGTAATCGCCTTTAAAGGCTTATTATCGACAACTAGTCTACCATTACGGTCATACATTTTCCCCCGTGGAACACTTGTACCGACGATCACTTCTTCGGTTCGTTCCACTATTCGTTTATATTCCTCTCCCTCCACGATTTGGACGATACCTAATCTGAAAATGAGTGCGGAAAAAAGCATGAATACGACAAAAAACAATAAATTCATCCGATTAAAAAGGTGATTTTTCTTTTTCTTTTCTTTTGGCTGGTTCAATCAGTACATCCTTCCCTTTAAGTATTCTATATCCATTTTATATAATTATGGACTTATAATCTAGTAAAAATTTACTTATGAAACTCACCATTTGTACAGTCTATGAAAAATTTCGAGACATTATAATATCCAAGCTATACAAAAAAACCTTATCAGTGAAATCCAATAAGGTTTAGGAAGGAATGCATTTTTATTGACGATTCTCTTTTAATTCAAAGTATTTATTCAAGGCGTAATAAGCAACTCTTTCGTTAGGGTTATGATATATTTTTTTCACCTTCGGATCCGCCCAAGGGGTCATTACTGAAAACGCTACTTCTGGTCGGTCATACGGAGCATAGCCTACTAAAGAGTAATTATAAGTACTTGTTCCCCACTCAGACCTTTTCGGACCATAGTAAACAACCTCAGCTGTGCCCGTTTTCCCCGCAGCAACATAATCCGTTTGATAGTGTGGGTCCGTGTTCCCAAAAACGTCTCTTGAAGTACCACGTGGGCCGTGGAACACTCGATAGAACCCTTTTTGAACAGCTTCAATCTCCGTTCGCGTCGCATCTAAATGATTTAGCACTTTGGCAGAATGTTCATAAGCTAATGGCCCTAAGCCTTCCGCCTTGTCATACGGCTCACGAATGTCTTTCACAATTTTCGGAGCGATTCGATTGCCGCCATTCGCAATCGTCGAAACGTACTGAAGCATTTGTAATGGCGTATACGTATCAAATTGACCAATAGCTAGGTCTAGCATTTTTCCAGGTTCAACTGCTAAAGCACCTTTGTCTACCTGTTTATATCCAAGCTGCTCTCCTGGTAAATCAATCCCTGTGCGAACGCCGAGACCGAACTGACTAAGGTTACTTCGTAAAGCTTCAAAATCATTTGGCGTGAACCCAACAGGACGGTTATAACGATACGTTTCACCAGCTAGGCGTAAAGCGATTTTATACATAAAAGAATTTGACGACTGTTCAAGTGCCCTTCCTTCTGTCATTGTTATCCGTTTTCCAAGCGATGTATTAAACCAAGAATTTTTTATCTCTGTCCCTTTAAACTTTAATGCCTCATCTACCAAATATTCTCCTGGATTCAACACATCTTCCATATATCCTGTCAATACTGTTGCGCCTTTCACGGCTGAACCAATCTCGTGCGCAGACGTATACGCTCCCATCGGATAATCAATGATTTCACCATCTACCCACTGTTTTCCAGACATCGCGAGAATTTCGCCAGTAAACGGATCCATCATTACAAAGAAAATTCGGTCCATTAACGGGTGAACATTTGCGTTTTTTATTCTCCTTAATTCATTCTCTACAATTTGATCAATGGCTTCCTGTAACTCTATATCAATTGATAAAACTAAGTCTTGGCCACGCTTTCCTGCTTGTATCACTTTCGTCTCCAAAACATTTCCTGCTTTATCTGTGATATTGAGGATTTTCTCCTTTTGTCCTTTTAACACATCTTCATACTGCAATTCAATAAAGCTTTTGCCGACTCGATCATTTCGGCTATAGCCTCGTGATAAATAGGTAGCTAACTTCTCATTTGGCAGCCCTTCACGTGCAGTCGTCACTTTTCCAAAAATCGGCCTAAATACATTGCCAAATGGATATGACCTTTCCCATGCAGTCATTGTATTAATACCTGGTAAAGAGACTAAGTTTTCACTAACGAGTGCAAATTCTTCCTCCGTAACAAAGGTCGTGTTATCATCCCCATCTCCTACTTTAATTACTTGAGGGGTTAGCGCATAACCACGATTCATTTCACGGAAAATCGCCAATTGTTCCAATTCATTCGCCGTTAGAGAGCTCACTTCTGCTTCTGTGATTCTCTCTAGTGTTAACTGATAAATAGCTTGATCGGGATAATCTATTGATTGATCTTCCCTAATAGCATTCTGTTCTGCTATAGGTACTTTATCCTTTATCGAAACTTTCTCCGTTACAAGTAAAAAATCTTTTATATCTCGCTCCGTTATATTGTCCGTATTTTTTTCTATCAAGGTGGCTAGCTTCTGAGCAATCGCTAACATATCGTCTGTATTCGTAGATTGGCTTTTCGTAAACGTAATAGCAAGTCGTGACGAATTATCGACAAGGAGCTTACCATTACGATCAAACATCTTTCCACGGGGAACATTTAAACTAATGACTACTTCTTCCGTTCGTTCGATTTGTCGTAAGTATTCCTCTCCATTCACTATTTGAACAATGCCTAAGCGAAATACAAGTAAGGAAAATAATAAGAATACAGCAAAAAATAATCTATTCATCTGTCTAATGATTATCGCTTTCTTTTTTTGCTTTTGAGCTGGGCGATTCAAAGTATACATCCTTCCTTATTGATATTCCTATCATTTGACCAAATGCAATAAGCATTTGAACCATCCCTACGTGAACGCTTCTTTTATACTAAATGGACTTTTCTAATAACGAAGTAAATACAAAAATGGCCTGCTCCTAAAATCAATAACAATATAGGTAAGCTTTTTTCTTGTTGAAAGAATTGGACAGATACTAAAAAAGAAAGGATCGAAACGATTCTTCCAGCGTTTAGAAAAAGCTCTCGTACGACAATGTATTCAATTCTCATTTCGGCAGCTTTCCACCCTTTTCCGATTACATCATAAGTCATCGAAACATATGGAACGAGCATGACAGGGTAAGCGACCGCAATTAACGCAGCGTAAATCAAAAGTTTTGTATAGGTTAAATCAAATACGAGTAAAAAAATGGACGCATATAACAGTAGTCCCCCTAAAAAGATTGCCTTTTTCCGCTCGCTTTTTTTAATCACACGAGAGGCGATGTAATACGCTACAAAAGCAATGGCGGAATTAATTAGACCGAACGTGCCAATCGCAAATTCACTACCTGTCGTGATGAAGACAAATACAGAAATAACAAACAAAAACGTTCCTTCCCTAAGTCCTTGAAAAAAATGAGCATTTGTAATGAGCCGCCAATTTTCATTATGCCGCCTCTCTTGAAAAATCCGCCTAAAACAATATTTCCCTTGAGCTGGTCGTCGCTTGAGAAAAAAACTTAATAGCACAGCCAAGCTAAATAATACGAGTGAAATGATAAAGACAATCGTATAGCCTTTAAAAGAAGTAAATCTAGAGATTATAAAGCCAGCCAATATCGGACCAACCATCCCACCGGCTGAAGTTAAAATTCCTAAAAACCCATTAAAAAAATCTCTTGTTTCAGGCTCGGTAATTTCAAATGTTAACACATTAAAGGCAAGCCAGTAAAAACCATACCCTATCCCTAATAAGGCGCCAAGAACGACTAAATTTCCGGCAGCTGACTCTCCAAATAACAATACGGTAATAAAGAAAAAAGCTAAAAAAATCACACCAATTCGTAACACAATCACACGATCAATTTTCTTCGCCCATCTGCCTGCTAAAATAAAGGTGAGTGGTTGAAAAATAACAATCGTTAAGTTGTAAATGCCTAAGTCAAGATATTCACCTGATTGCTTCCATAAATAAATATTTACAAATGTATTGGACAAAGCAATACTTAATGAGTAAATTCCCCCAATTAATAATAGAAGGGTTAAATCTTTTGTTAATTCAACATCACCAAGCACTTTCTTCAAATGACTCATAAACATAACTCCCCTTTTTCCATACTGCTATTTTTTGAAAAAGAGGGTAAAGTTATACTAGAAAATCACGAAATACTGGCTACCTTTCCGTGAAAAGAGAGAATAAAAAAAACAGCCGGAACTCCGGCTGTTTTATTCGATACTATTATTTTGCTGCAGAATAGCGTTTTGATACTTCATCCCAATTTACAACATTCCAGAAAGCGTTAATGTAATCTGGACGACGGTTTTGGTAATTTAAGTAATAAGCATGCTCCCACACGTCTAAACCTAAGATTGGTGTTTTTCCTTCCATCAATGGAGAGTCTTGGTTCGGCGTGCTTGTAACTTCAAGTTCACCGTTATTGACAACTAGCCAAGCCCAACCTGAACCAAAGCGTCCTGCTCCAGCTGCAGCAAATTGTGCTTGGAAGCTTTCAAAGCTACCAAATTTATTAGAAATCGCTTCAGCCAATTCACCTGTAGGCTCTCCACCACCAGCTGGTGATAAAATTTGCCAGAATAGGCTATGGTTAGCATGGCCACCACCGTTATTTCGAACAGCAGTACGAGCTTCTTCTGGAATTGCATCAAGGTTTGATACAACTTCTTCAATTGATTTACTTAATAGTCCATCATGACCAGCTAAAGCATCATTTAACTTTGTCACATATGTGTTATGGTGTTTTGTGTGATGAATATTCATTGTTTCTTTGTCAATGTGTGGCTCAAGCGCATCAATAGCGTAAGGTAATTGAGGTAATTCAAATGCCATGGTAGGATTCCCCCTATGTATTATTTTTGAATCGACAATGGATTCACAGCTTTAGATTAACAAAATTTAACGGTGGTATCAAACAATTAGCTCGAAATTACCATCGTATTTTTCCTCTTTCCTAAGAAATTATGCATTATAAAACCATCCATAAGAAATAGACCACCATAATGGTTTGAATGATTCCTTTTGTAAAAATTGAGCTTATAAACCCGACAAGCGAGCCCACGCCAACTTTCAGTGCTTGTTTTATATCTGTTTTATGAACGATAAGTTCTCCGATTACTGCTCCTAGAAAAGGGCCTACTATAATACCTAAAACAGGAATAACAAATGGTCCGATTAATATTCCAATCGTACTTCCTACTATACCAGCTTTCGTAGCACCAAATCTTTTCAATCCAATTGTATTGGCTACGTAATCAGCACCGAACAATAAAAGGACAAATAAACCTTGAATGACCCAAAATAGCCAGTTAAAAGGCTCAAAAGAAAAGAACACACCATATAATATAAAACTTGCTGCTAAAAACAATACACTAGGAATAATAGGGTATAAGAGGCCTACAAACGCAATAATGATGAGTATGATGACAATTGCCCAATAGATCCATTCCAAAAAAATCACCTCCACTAAATTGGGATACAAAGCTTTCCTATGATGGAAAGCCAAGAAAAAAAGCAAGGAGAGAATCCCTTGCTTTTATTGTATAAGCTTTAGAATAAAATAGGAAGTATTACTCCTCTTCTCCTAAAACGGCTTCTGCAATATTGACTGCATGGTCGCCAATTCGTTCAAGATTACTTATAATATCGACAAACACAATTCCAGCTTGCCCTGTACATAACCCTTCATTTAAACGTAAAATATGTTGTTTACGTAATTTACGTTCCATCTTATCAATTAAATCTTCTTTTTCAGCTACCTCACGTGCAATCGATTGGTCATTCTGATCAAGACAAGTAATGGCTTTTTGAACAGTATCGATCGTTAATTTGAACATGCCTTCTAAATCAGACATTGCTTGATCTGTAACCTTCACTTTATTCGTTTGCTGATACTCAACGAGCTCAACAATATTCTCGAAATGATCCCCAATGCGCTCAATGTCGCGAACTGTATCCATAAGGATAGAATGACGTTCAGATTCTACCTCTGATAAGGAAGACGATGATAACTGAATTAAATAATCGGTAATTTTTTTATCTAAGTTATTAATCGCACCTTCAATTTGATAAGCTGAATCTGCGTGTTTACTCGTTTTAGTTCGTAAAAACTCGTTCGTTTCTTCAAGTCCTTTAACCGCAAATTGTCCCATGCGAAGTACTTCCTCTTTCGCTTGCCCTAAAGCAATCGAAGGGGATTGTTCAATGAACATTGGATCTAAATGCTTAGATTTATACTCGATGATTGAATCTTCTCCAGGAATTAACTTCGTAACGATCATTGCTAACACGCCTACAAATGGTAATTGAATGAGCGTATTCGTAATATTAAACGATCCGTGTGCAAAAGCAATCGTCATTTTTGGATTTAATGAAAATGTTGTTTGTAAGAACTCAACAAACAATTGAAAAGGCGTTAATAAAATCAAAAATAGCGTTGTACCAACAATGTTAAACAGGACGTGCGTTGCAGCTGCTCTTCTTGCTGCTACTGACGTTCCAATAGCCGCTAATACCGCTGTAATCGTCGTTCCTATATTGTCTCCAAACAAGACTGGAAGTGCAGCTGTTAAACTGATTAGATCTTCTGTAAATAACTCTTGAAGAATTCCAATCGTTGCACTAGAACTTTGTACTATAACCGTAAATAACGTCCCTACTACCACTCCAAGTATCGGATTGTCACTCATACTAAGCGTAAGGTCACTAAAGGCTTCAAGTGAACGAAGTGGTTTCATCCCACCGCTCATCAGCTCTAAACCATAGAATAACGCACCGAACCCAAAGACAATTTGTCCAGCATTATGAACCTTTTTACTTTTAAAGAAAAATAGTAGCATTGAACCGATAGCAATAATTGGTAACGCATATTCACCAATATCAATTCCAATAATAAAGGCCGTTACAGTTGTCCCGATATTTGCTCCCATGATAACCCCGATTGCTTGACGAAGCGTCATAAAGCCTGCACTAACAAGACCTACTGTAATAACTGTTGTTGCAGAGGAACTTTGCACTAATATTGTGACAATAATCCCTGCAAGTACACCCATAATTGGATTTGTTGTAAAGCGATCTAGAATATCTCTAAGGCGATCACCAGCTGATTTTTGGAGACCGTCCCCCATAAATTTAATACCATATAAGAAAATACCCAGTCCTCCAAAAAATTGAAACAACATTTCCTGCCAATTTAAATCCACTAATTTCAACCCCTAATTTTAATTTCGACAAGTATCAACAAAAACTCCTTCTATATCTTATTGATATCCCTTAAGAATGTAAATGGCTTTCATCTAAAATTTACACAGGGTTAACAATACAACCTCAATATTACAATAATATTACATCTAACTCAATATTCAAATAATATTTCCTCCTTGAAGTAACCAACCAATTAAGAATAAAATAGGAAGGAATCTAAAAAGGACGTGAAATGATGAATATATTTTCTCAGCTAGTAAAAAGTTTGTACTCACCACTTGATATCGCTAGATTTCGTTTTCAAGGAATAGGAAAGACTATACTTTTCCTCTTTTTTCTGACACTAATTACAACAATCCCAACTTTTATAACACTCACCTCATTTATTAATCAAACAATAGATGAAGGGAAGAATATTCTTTCTGACGATATTCCTCCTTTCGAAATTCGTAATGACGAGCTACAAACCGACTTGACAGAGCCTTACACTAAATCAGGGAATGATTTTTCAATCGTAATTGACAATTCATCAAATTCTTTTAACCCTGAATATGACAATACCTTCACCATTGCGTTTTTACAGACGAAAATGCTTATTGCGACCGCAGGGAACCATCAAGAGATTCCTTATAATCAATTAAGTGGACTTTCGATATCTGATCAAAGCTTAGCAGAGTATTTGGAGATGTTTGAATCATCTCTTATTATTTTCTTGCCTATTATCTATTTAATTACCTATATCTTTTCTTCTTTTATGACTTTTATGAAAGTAATCTTATTTTCCTTTGTGGGCGTCTTAATAGCAAAGGCATTACAACGAAAACTAAACTATCGCCAAAGTTTTCGTATTACCGCTTATGCCATTACACTACCTACGCTATTCTTTTCAATTATGAATTTGTTAAACACAATTGTGCCAGGGGGGTTACTATTGAATAGCCTCGTCACGACCGTAATGCTTTATTTAACAATTAAAGAAATACCTCAACCGAAAACACCGTAAAAGAAGCCGCTTAATGCGGCTTCTTTTACGGTGTAAATAATGGTCCCCCTCTCCTTACCTTCGATTTAAGAAATCCGTATCATTCTTTCTATTCATTCTATTAATTGAGTCATAATTCTATTAATTTCTTCATAGAGTGAACTAAACACAGAAAAAGGAGGAAGTTATGAAGGGGCTGGCGATTTTTATTATCATACTCGTTGTTGTTTATAGTATTTATTTTGATTTACGATACGGTACTCTTCAGGCAGACGATAAGCAAAAGGATAACCCTACGACAGCTCAAGCTGTATCTTCTAATCCTTCCTTAAACTTTTTTAAGAAAAAGATTCAACCCGGGGATACGGTATTATCCATAATAGAAGAGGAGATGAACAGTACCATTCCCGTCCCAATAGAACAAGTTATTGCAGATTTTCGTTATTTAAATAATGGGGTAGCACCTGAGAAAATTCAATTAGGGAAGGTTTACCTCATTCCAATTTATTAATATGATTTTCAGCTATTGTTTGCATCCTATTTCTTGTCAATCTCTATGAAAGACTGTTACAATATCTTCAGGAAATCTTTATGAATGGAACCTAAAGGAGCGAAATCATTTGACTGAAATTATTCATCGTTCTAAGACACGACCTGTAAAAGTCGGGAACCTCACAATTGGGGGAAGTAACGAACTTATTATACAAAGTATGACCACGACAAAAACACATGATATTGAAGCCACTGTTAACGAAATTAACCGTTTAGAAGAGGCAGGATGCCAAGTGGTTCGTGTTGCTTGTCCTGATGAACGGGCAGCAGATGCCATTGCTGAAATTAAAAAACAAATTAACCTACCACTTGTAGTAGATATTCATTTTGATTATAAATTAGCTCTAAAAGCGATTGAAGGTGGAGCAGATAAAATCAGAATAAATCCTGGAAATATAGGGCGACGAGAAAAGGTAGAAGCCGTTGTTAAAGCAGCGAAAGCGAAAGGCGTTCCGATTCGAATTGGAGTCAATGCCGGAAGCCTCGAAAAGCAGTTTCTCGAAAAATACGGTTATCCAACAGCAGAAGGAATGGTCGAAAGTGCCCTGCATCATATTAAGATTTTAGAAGACCTTGATTTTTATGATATCATCGTGTCTTTAAAAGCATCGGATGTTAACCTGGCCATTGAAGCTTACGAAAAAGCTTCCAAAGCTTTCGATTACCCATTACACTTAGGGATTACTGAATCGGGAACACTATTTGCTGGTACTGTCAAAAGTGCAGCAGGTCTTGGAGCTTTGCTAAGTAAAGGCATTGGGAATACATTACGTATATCATTAAGTGCCGACCCTGTTGAAGAAGTTAAAGTTGCGAGAGAACTTCTAAAAGTATTTGGCCTTTCTTCTAATGCAGCGACTTTAATTTCATGCCCAACTTGTGGTCGAATTGAAATTGACTTAATCTCCATTGCCAACGAGGTTGAGGAATATATCCAAAGTATAAAAGCACCAATCAAGGTTGCTGTATTAGGATGCGCTGTGAATGGACCTGGCGAAGCAAGAGAAGCAGATATTGGGATTGCTGGGGCAAGAGGCGAAGGCTTATTATTCCGCAAAGGGAAAATTGTCCGAAAAGTTCCGGAAGAAACTATGGTAGAGGAACTTAAAAAAGAAATTGATGCCATCGCTGCAGAGTATTTGGAGAAACAACAGAATGATCAAAACGCGTAAAAGCTTGGCCCTTAGGCCAAGCTTTTTTGCTCCTGTATAAATCTTGTTCTTCCAATTAAAAAAAAGGGAGAACAAAGATTCCAATGATAATGGAAACAGCTCCTACTCCAATGGCCCATCCCCCAAGACCGTTCGCACCTTTTCTTCTAGCAACAAACCCTAGGATGATACCTGCTGCGCCAAGCAATACAGGCAATAAGAAGAGCGAAAGAAGGGATAACGTTAAGGCAGAAATACCATAAACTCGCCCAGACGTATCGGTTTCTTCTATAAAATCTTGTTGGAAGTCAGCTCCGAGCGCCATTGGCGTACCGATTTCAGCTGATGTTTCTTCATTATATTTCCTTGTAATAACCTCTGTTTCTGGATTGTCATCTGTATCTTTCCCTGGATATTGAAAATCCACTGATGAATAGCGTTGATCTTCGCTCATACCAATCCCTCACTTTCGGTTTATAGGAGCATTATTAGTATAAGATATAACGTTAATCTTACTATTGTAATGTTTAACAGTTCTTCTATTTTTTCTCCTTGCTAAAAAATATGGTACACTATGTAAGGATGTTAATAGAAGCACATCAGGAAGGGGATAATTCAATGGCTTTACGATTTGGCATAGATATTGATGGGACGGTGACAGATCCATCCACGCTTATTCCATATATCAACAAAAAATTCGATAAAAATATTACATTAACGGATATTACTCAATATGATTTATCCGACGCACTAAATATACCACCAAATGCTTTCGCCGAATGGTTTAAAAAAGAAGAACCAGTGATATATAAGGAGTCTCCCCTCGCTGAGAATGCAAAAACAGTCCTTTCCCAATGGAAAGAAATGTTTGAGCTATATTTCATTTCTGCTAGACCTAAGCACCTCTCCCTTTTGACGGAGCAATGGTTTACTGAACAGGATATCGATTTTCATCACATAGAGTTAATTGGTTCTCATAACAAGGTGGAAACAGCTAGAGAACATAATGTTCATTTATTTTTAGAAGATAAGCATGATAATGCTGTTATGCTACATGAAGAGCTACAGATTCCCGTCCTATTATTTGACACCCCTTATAATCAGGAGCCTATTCCTGAAGGAGTAGTACGGGTAAAAAACTGGATTGAGGCGGATCAATGGGTACAAGCATGGGCCCTCTCTCTTAAATAAAAAAGAATGTGAAATTATGAAAAAAACCCTCCACTATAGTGGAGGGTTTTCCTCTGGTCGACAGTTTGGACATTGTCCATATATTTCAAATTTATGTCCTGAAATCATATATCCTTGTAGTTTTTCATTCATTTCTGACATTGGACATGTATGAATTTCCTTTGTTTTCCCACAAGAAGTACAAATAAAATGATGATGATGATGTGCACTTGAACAAGAAATACGAAATAGCTTTTCACCCGAAAGTTCTGTCTCCTCTAAGATTCCAAGCTCTACAAACAACGATAAATTTCGGTAAATCGTATCGAAACTGAGACCAGGATAGCTATCTTTCATATGTTCTAATACATCTTTCGCATTCAAATAGCGATCATGCTTGGCAAACAATTCTAACATTTCTTCTCTTTTACCCGTTTGTTTATACCCTCTATCTTTCATGATTTCAATCGCTTCACTTACGTTCATTTGCTATCCTCCACTCCTTTAAACATAAAACTATGTTGAACTTTCTTTCCTACAATTGTAGCAATTAGAAGGAGAATCGAAGATACAACAATTGTTCCACCTGGTGCTAAATCTAAATAATAGGCGGAGATTAGCCCTGCTATTACGGCTGTCTCTCCAAAGAGAATCGAGTAGAAAATCGTTTGCTTAAACCCTCTTGAAATTCGCATACTAGCTGCCACAGGTAATGTCATCAAGCTGGAGACAAGTAAAATTCCAACAATTCTCATAGATGCCGCAATAACGAGGGCAACCATAAGAATAAAAATTAAATGAATAACTCTAGCTCTAATGCCAGACGCCTTGGCGAACTCTTCATCAAAAGATAGTAAAAAAAGCTCCTTATATAGAAAAATAATCGTTAAAACGACACCAATGCTTATCAATGTAATTAACCAAACGTCACTAGAACTTACTGCCGATACACTTCCAAATAAATAATTGAATAAATCAGTATTAAACCCGTCCGCAAGCGAAATAAAAATAACGCTTAACCCAATACCGCCTGAAAGAATGATTGGTACAGCTAATTCCTCATAATGTTTATAAACGATTCTCAGTCGTTCGATGAGAATCGCCCCTACGACTGAAAACCCCATCCCGAAATAAAGTGGATTCATACTTGCCAATGAAGGCACAGATTTACTTAATAATAGGCTGGAAGCAATTCCAGCAAGTGTAACATGACTAAGGGCATCTGCGATGAGTGATAGTCGTCTTACTACTACAAACGCCCCTAATAATGGTGCTATTACACCAATAAGTAATCCTGTTATGAACGCATTTTGTAAAAATGTATATTGAAAAATGGCTTCTACCATAAGCTCCCTCTTTTCTAATGATTATGCTGTAACAAATGAACACCATGTCCATAAAAGGAGGATAGCTCACTGTCTTTCAGTCGTTGAAACTCTTCTGTATCTCCATGAAAGTGAAGATCACGATTTAAACACGCAACATGAGTTACTTTATTCGTAATTGTCCCGATATCATGAGTCACGAGTATTAGCGTAATGCCCATTCTTTTATTGAGCTTGTCCAACATATTATAAAATGATTGGACATTTTGGCTATCTACCCCAACAGTCGGCTCATCTAAAATTAAAATATCAGGCTCACTGACAAGTGCTCTAGCAATAAATACTCGTTGCTGCTGTCCACCGGATAATTCACCAATATTTCGGTTATAAAATTGCTCCATTCCAACAGATGCAATAGCCTTCATAATACGGTCACTATTTTTTCGTCCAATAAAACGAAACATCCCTGTTTTTTTCGTTAAACCACTCGCTACTACTTCATATACCGTTGCGGGGAAACCTGTATTAAAAGAATTTGCTTTTTGTGACACATAGCCAATTCTGTCCCATTCTTTGAATTTCTCTTGCGGTATTCCAAATAGTTTTACATCCCCATATTTGGCCTTAGAAAGGCCAAGAATGATTTTTAATAGTGTTGACTTACCAGAACCATTCGGTCCAACAATCCCTAGAAATGCACCATTTGGGACTGATAAATTCACATCTTTTAGCACAAAGTCTCGATCATATCGAAAACTTAGGTCCTTTATATCAATAATTGATTTAGTCTCCATTACAGAACTCCCTTATTCAGAATCATTCCGATTTACTAATGTTCAAAGTATACAAGAAGATACAGGTCTTGTAAATATACATGCTTAAAACAACAAAACAATCTTGCTAGCAAGATTGTTTTAATGTATGGCTGACTTAAAGCGAGCCCCCTTCGTTTCTTGTGTACTCATGATAGTAATAAAGGCTTGAGGATCAATATCTGCAACAATGGCTTTCAGTTTTGTCACTTCTAATCGTGTCACCACTACATAAATAACTTCTTTTTCATTATCTGTGTATCCTCCCCGCCCTTTCAACATCGTAGTCCCCCGACCAAGACGGTGCAAAATTGCTTCTGACACTTCATCAAACATTTCTGACACAATGATAACAGCCTTCGTTTCATCCATCCCTTGAATAACCGTATCAATGGCCTTAAAAGCAATATAATAGGTCATCACTGAAAACATCGCCTGCTCTGCTCCAAATACAAACGCTGCCCAACCAAAAATGAAGATATTTATAAACATCACGAATTCACCGACTGAAAACGGGAGTTTTTTGGTTAATAAAATACCTAATATTTCTGTACCATCCATTGATCCGCCATGACGAATGACAAGACCTACCCCGATGCCAAGTATTAATCCCCCAAAAACGGTCGCAAGGATGGTTTGATCTGTATTAAACGGCTCAATTTGATGTAACAAACTTTCTAATAACGCAAGAGAAATGATACCGAAAAGCGAAGAAATGACAAATGTTTTTCCAATTTGTTTATACCCAAAATACATAAAAGGAAGATTTAATAAGACAACAAGAACACCAAAATTTAATAATGGAAATGTACTAGAAAACAAATAGCTCAGGATTAAGGAAATGCCGATAATTCCACCGTCAATAATTTGATTCGGTACGAGAAATAACTCAATGGAAATGGCGGCCAATCCTGCTCCTACAAAAATCATCGTTAAGCGATAAATATAATGAGGGATACTTTCTTTTTTATGGACTTTTTTGTTCATCACTAAACCTCCTATTCTGTTCATTTACCGGACACTTTTTTTACTATGATGCATATGCTTCAACTAAGGAGTGATATGCGGTGAAGCTTATTCAACATGTGATTAATCAAAAGATGAATCGTATTTCAGGAGAAGAGTTACTAAAGTATGCTAAGCAGTATTCTGTTAAACTTTCGATTAAAGAAGCTAATCAAATTGCCCAATATTTAAGAGGAAAAAATTACGATGTGTTTGACGATCAGCAACGAAGCCATATCATTAAGCAATTAGCCAAGATTTCTGGACCTAAAACCGCTAGAGAGGTAAATCGGCTTTTTTTACAATTCACTGATTCTTAAGAAGTTTACTTTCAATTAGGAATGAAGAAGAAGGGCCATTACTTTATGAAAAGAAAAGCTGTGTTTTTCCACAGCTTTTCTTTTCATCATTAGGCCAATTTATTCCATTATTCTTGTGTCTTGATTGCCTCTAACACCTTTTCATCGAATTGTTGGTTTTTAAACATATTAATTTCAAATTTATATGGTGGCTTTTTATTTTTTTTATCTTCACCAACATAAGGCGTTTCTAAAATTTTTGGGACGTCCATAAGGCTTGGGTGATGGACAATATAGTTCAATGCCTGAAAACCGATATGACCAAACCCAATATTTTCATGTCTATCTTTTCTAGCACCTTGTGGATTTTTACTATCATTGATATGCAAGACCTTTATTCTATCGAGACCAACTGTTGTATCAAACTGTTGTAAAACACCATCAAAGTCTTCAACGATATTATACCCTGCATCATGCGTATGACAGGTATCGAAACAAACAGAGAGCTTCTCATTGTGATGGACACCGTCGATGATTTGAGCAATTTCTTCAAATGATCGTCCACATTCTGAGCCCTTACCTGCCATTGTTTCTAATGCAATTTGTACAGTTTGATCCTTTGTAATCACTTCGTTTAAGCCTTTGATTATCTGTTTAATTCCTACATCCGCTCCTTCACCTACATGAGCACCTGGATGAAGAACGATTTGTTTGGCCCCAATTGCCGCTGTGCGCTCAATTTCTTGTCGTAAAAAGTTTACACCTAGCTCGAAAGTATCTAAATTTTTACTATTGCCTATATTAATTATATATGGAGCATGAACAACAATCTCCTCAATATTATGTTCTTTCATATGGAGCAGGCCAGCCTCAATATTTAAGTCCTCAATTTTTTTCCGTCTCGTATTTTGAGGTGCGCCAGTATAAATCATAAAAGTATTTGCACCATAAGATGCAGCTTCCTCACTCGATGCAAGCAACATTTTTTTTCCACTCATCGATACATGTGAACCTATTTTTAGCATCTTCGACCAACCCTTCCTCTTAAACAAACTTATTTATTTTGTCTATTTTTACGACGTTCTCTTTTTTTAATTTGTTCCATTTCATATTTCATCTTTTTCTTATAACCCGGCTTTACCTTTTTTCTTTTCCGTACCATCGTCTTCGCTTTTTCATCTATGCTATCGCTTTTACGTTGACGCTTTGACCTTTTGTTAAATTCACCAAGGTCAATCCACTCACCTTTCCGAATATCTTGGTGATTGAACACTATCCCCATTTTATCCAGCTTTGTAATGGCATCTTCATCGCTAGGCGTGTAGATAGTTGCAGCTATTCCAGAATGCCCAGCTCGAGCCGTACGACCCGTTCGATGAATATAAAAGTCAAGATCCTTTGGTAATTCATAGTTGATCACATGACTAATCCCTTCAATATCTATGCCACGAGCAGCTAAATCTGTTGCGACGATATACTGAAATTCTAAGTTTCTTATTTGTTTCATTTGCTGCTTTCGTTCACGTGGGGATAGATCTCCGTGGATCCTTCCTACCTTCAAGCCAGCTTCATTTAGTTGCTTCGCCACCTCTTCCGCTTTCGCTTTTGTATTCGTAAACACAATGGCTAAATAAGGATTATAGCTTTTTAACATACTGACTAGTAAATTCAGTTTATCTCTACTTTTTTGTGGTACGAGCACATGTTGTATTTTTTCAGCTGAAAGCTGTTTCGGCTGCACATGCGTGTAGACTGGGTTTTCCATATACTTTTTCAAAAACGGCTTAAGCTTTTCTGGAAGCGTAGCAGAAAATACAAGCATTTGGAGAGTTTCTGGCATTCTCCCAGCAATTTGGTCCACATCGAAAATAAAGCCCATATCTAACATCAAATCAGCTTCGTCTACAACAAGAAAATTCGCAGTGTGAATCATTAGTGCTTGCTCTTTTACTAAATCATTAATACGACCAGGTGTTCCAACTACAATATGAGGTTGGCTTTTCAGCTTCGTAATGGAGCGTTGCTTATCCGTTCCTCCTATAAAGAGACGCGCTGAAATTTCATCATTTGCATATTTGGTAATATCCATAATAACCTTATAAATTTGCTGAGCAAGCTCTCTTGTCGGCGCCGTAATCACTGCTTGAACAGCTTGTTTTTCAGGTTGAATCTTTTGAAGAATCGGTAATAAAAAGGAATGAGTTTTACCTGTTCCCGTTTGCGATTGTCCAATCGCACTTTCCCCTTTTAATATCGTAGGAATCATTTTTTCTTGTATTTCAGTCGGCTCATGAAATCCTGAAGCCTCTATTGCTTGAGAAATAAATGGTTTAAATGAAAATTTATGAAATTGATGGGACATACTTTCCCTCCTAATATAAACAATACTGTATTGAACCCATTATGTCATTATAATAAACATTTATTGAAACTTCTACCTATCAACCTTTATAATTCCTCTATTTCTCAAAAGAAATTCCACTGTTATCACAACCGTTTTGGAACAACTTGCATAAACTATAAGGAGAATAATGCGGGCAATTGCTCTGAGAGGAGGCGAAAATAATGCCACCACCAAGAAATCCATTTACCTCATCACTCTTTCAAATGGGGGCAAGACGTGGAGGGGGGCTCCCATCATCGTTAGGAAGATTCTCCTCGCAAATGGCTCCAAGAGGGTTTGGAGAAAGAATTCTTTCGGGTCAAAATTCAATCCCAGTAAGAGGTGCTCAAAGTGGCGGCGGTAACAGCGGCGGTATTTTGTCAAGGTTATTTCAACGTGGAAATCCCGCTATGAACGCCAATAATATTGCGACTGGATTCGAAAGAACTGCAGCTCAAGTAGGAAGTGGAGGCGGAAATAGTGGCGGCTTGCTTAGAGGTTTATTACAACCAGGTGGAGTCAATTCGATGCTTAGCAATACTCAGCAAGTATTACAAACGGCTCAACAAGTCGGTCCAATGATTCAACAAATTCAACAATATGGTCCTTTAATTAAGAATATACCTGCAATGTGGCAATTATATCGTGGGTTAAAAGATGTTGACCTTGAGGATTCTGAAGAAGAGACTGAAGAAGAGACTGAAGAAACAACTGATGATGAGGAAGAATCAGAAGAATCGGTAGAAGAAGCTGATGATGAGGAAGAAGAAATTATTGTCGAAGAAGCTAAAAGTACCGGAAAGCAAGGTAGTAAGAAAAAAACGAAGAAAACAACCAAAAAGAAAAAAACTTCGTCAAATTCTCAAGATAAGAAGGCTGAACCTGAAAAAGGACCGTCTAAACCCAAATTATATATATAAAGCCCAGTAAATATGCTGGGTTCCTTTTTTTATTATGGCTTCTTTTTTGTCAAGTTACCCATTCTCATTTATAATATAGTAGAAAACGTACTCCGATTTCTAATTAAGGAGGATATTCATGGAAGTACAAAAAATATCTCCAAGAGGTTATTGTTACGGCGTTGTCGATGCGATGGTCATTGCTCGGAATGCTGCATTAGATAAAAGCCTTCCTCGTCCTATCTATATTTTAGGGATGATTGTTCATAACAAGCATGTAACAGATGCATTTGAGGCAGAAGGGATTATTACCCTAGACGGAGAAAATCGTAAAGAGATTTTGGAAAAGGTAGATTCAGGAACCGTCATTTTTACCGCTCATGGTGTTTCACCTGAAGTAAGGGAACTTGCTGACAAAAAAGGGCTTGTAACCATTGACGCAACCTGCCCTGATGTAACCAAAACACATGATTTGATTCGCCAAAAGGAAGCTGAAGGTTACGAAGTGATCTATATTGGGAAAAAAGGCCATCCTGAACCAGAAGGTGCTGTTGGAGTTGCTCCCCACATCGTTCACCTTGTTGAAAAGCCTGAAGAAGTGAATCAGTTAACAATCCAAAATGATAAAATCATTGTCACGAACCAAACCACAATGAGTCAGTGGGATGTTGCCGAGATTATGGAAAATGTGAAAGAGAAATTTCCACATGTCGAAGTGCATAAAGAAATCTGCTTAGCCACACAAGTTCGACAAGAAGCGGTTGCTGAGCAAGCAGGAGATGCGGATGTATTGATTGTTGTTGGCGATCCAAAAAGTAATAATAGCAATCGACTAGCCCAAGTCTCTGAAGAAATTGCTCACACAAGAGCTTATCGAATTTCTGACATTACGGAACTAGACATCGAATGGTTAAAGGATGCAAATAAAGTGGCAGTTACAGCAGGAGCTTCTACGCCAACACCAATTGTAAAAGAGGTCATAAATTTCTTAAATGAATTTAAGTATGAAGATCAAGCCACTTGGAAGCGGGAGCGCACAGTCCCCCTTCATAAAATTCTCCCGAAAGTAAAAAAGCCAAAAATTCAATCTTAATTGAAAGAAATAAAAGCTATGCAGAATTGTTCTGCATAGCTTTTTATATGAGCGTAAACGGATTAGTATTAATTGTGGATGGAATTACATCAACTTGAATTTTAGCTGATTCTACTCGCTTCTTCAATTCTTTCGCAACTCCTTTAATCATGACTTTCTCCACATGATGTCCAGGGTCTACAACATTTAAACCCAGCTCCATCGCATCATGAGCAGTGTGAAAGTATAAATCTCCCGTTAAAAATACATCTGCACCTTTAAATTTCGCTGAATGAATGTATTTATTTCCATCCCCACCTAATACCGCTACTTTTTTCACCTTATCCCCTAAATTTCCGACTACTCTGACCCCATCTACTTCTAATTTCTCCTTTACATATAAAGCAAAATCCTTTAAAGACATTGTCTCATTTAAAACGCCAATTCTTCCAAGCCCTAAAGTGTTCCCTTCATTTTGGAGAGAGAAAAGATCATATGCAGGTTCTTCATACGGGTGAGCAGCTTTCATCGCTCGAATCACAGATTTTTGATTAGAAGATGTGACAATCGTTTCAATTCTAACTTCTTCTACTTGCTCCACTTCCCCATGTGTCCCAACAAATGGTGTGCTACCTGATAAAGGTAGGAATCTACCCTCTCCACTACTCGTGTAAGAGCAATGGCTGTAGTTCCCTATATATCCAGCTCCTGCATCCCCTAGTGCCCGACGCACGGCTTCTTCATATTCTGTAGGGACATAAACAACTAATTTTAGTAATTCTTCATGAACGGTCGGTACAAGCACTTTCGCATTTTCCAATTGAAGTGCATCAACGAGTAAATCATTGACTCCACCCGGTGCTACGTCGAGATTAGTATGAGCAACATAAACAGCAATATCATGCTTTATTAACTTTTCAAATTTGCTCCCTTTCCCGCTATCCGTTACAAGGTTTTTTAATGGGCGATAGATCGGTGGATGATGAGCGATAATTAAATCCGCTTTTTCCCTAATCGCTTCATCTACGACTTCGTCCAATACGTCCAGTGTCACGATAACCTTATTTACCTTTTTGTTTAGTGTTCCTATTTGAAGGCCAACACTATCGCCCTCAACCGCATATTTCCTCGGAGAAAATTGTTCGAACAACTGAATGATTTCAAAACCATTTGCTTGTTTCAATTTAATTCCTCCTCGACAATCGCAATTTTCTTTAAAATTTCAGTTTTCTTATTTTGCAAGGCATCTGTATCCACAGCAGACATCATATTGGCTAGGATCTGCTTCCATTGCGTTAACTCAAAAGTCCATTTCTTCCTAAATACTTCATTTTTGTGAGCCATTAAGAAAGGCCCTAATAATAATTCTGCTTCACTATAGCGTTGAGACTTCCCTCGCTCGGCAACTAACACTTCGTATATTTTTCCATCTTCTTCTATAATTTCTTCAGCCACTAATGCCCAATCGTTAGCGACTAACCATTTCCTAATCGATATAGCCGATATATTAGGCTGAAGAATTAGACGCTCTTCTCCAGTTAGCTTTGATTTTCCTTCTTCCAAAATGGAGGTAATCAATGTCCCTCCCATTCCAGCTATCGTAATTGCATTGACTTCACCTTTTTCAATCACTTCAAGGCCACTACCTAAGCGGACGTGAACAAATTCGGCTAGCTGTAACAATTCAACTTGTTGTTTTGCTGATTGATAAGGTCCAGGTACAACTTCTCCTGCAATAGCAAAATTCACAATTCCCTTCTTTATCACATTACAAGGTAAGTAAGCATGGTCAGAGCCGATATCAGCAAGCCTTGCTCCATGCGGGATAAAAGCAGCCACTCGTTCTAATCTATTCGATAATTTCTCTGCGTTCAAATTATTCACCACATTCTTTTCATTGGATTACGTTTCTATTATGCCAACAAAAAAAGCCCTTTGCAAAGCAAAGGGCTTTTTTTTATTCTAAGCTCATTAACCATTCTGTCATTGCATCCAGGTTTTCTACAGGTACAAGGCCACCAGGCATAGCGCCCTTACCATCTTTAAGAATGGCTTTAATTTCATCAGCCGAGTATTTATCACCAATTCCGACAAGAGCTGGACCCATACCACCTTCATAATTACCGCCATGACAACCAATACAAGAATTTTGACCTAGTGCTTCTGGATCAAAAGCAACATCTGTAGTAGGTTCTCCCTCACCATGTTCACCAGCCATTTCTTTCGAATTGCCTAATCCTTCAACAGAAAGGAAGAAAACAAGACCAATACCCATCACCATAATTAATATAAATGGAATAATTGGATTCTTATTCATAAATTTACCCCCTTTGTATGTATCTACTATTATAATGTACAAGCATCTCCTATTTTACTTGAAAAAAATCAAAAGGAAAAGACAAAACCACAACTTTTCAACAATGTTTGCTAAATTGCCACAAAAAAGTCCCGACCTTGGTCGAGACTTTCCTATTTTATGAAGAAAAACAACCAATTTCTCTTGCAATAACCATTCGCTGAATCTCTGACGTCCCTTCTCCTATTTCAAGGAGCTTTGCATCACGCATCATTCTTTCAACTTCATAATCACGCATATACCCGTTACCACCATGCAGTTGAACTGCTTGGTCAGTGATTTCCATACAGATTTCAGATGCGTACAGCTTACACATGCTAGCTTCTTTCGTGAATGCTTTTCCTTGGTCTTTCAACCAAGCTGCTTTATAGACCATATTACGTGCTAACTCAATCTTCATTGCCATATCAGCTAATTTAAATTGAGTTACTTGGAATTGAGCTAAACTTTTCCCGAATTGTTTTCGCTCTTTTGAATATTGCATGGCTTTATCAAAAGCTCCTTGGGCAACACCGACTGCCATTGCACCAATGCCTATCCTTCCGCCGTCTAATGTGGTCAAGAACTGTTTAAACCCTTCTCCCCGTTTGCCAAGAAGATTTTCTTCTGGAACACGTACATCTTCTAAAACAAGCTCGGTCGTGTTGGATGCGTTCAATCCCATTTTTTCATAATTATCAATGACTTTAAATCCTTCACTATTAGTAGGCACTATGATTGCACTGATTTCCTTTTGGTCATCCTTCTTGTCAGTAATCGCTGTCAGTGCTAAAGCTTTAGCATAACTAGCATTCGTTATGTAGCATTTGTTCCCATTAATAATAAAATCATTTCCATCTGTCACCGCTGTAGTTTGCGTGCCACCTGCATCTGATCCGGCATTTGGTTCTGTTAACCCAAATGCACCAAAAGTTTCACCTGTACAAATAGGTGTTAAATATTGCTGCTTCTGTTTATGAGAACCAAACAAGTTTAATGGAGCACCGCCTAATGAGATATGAGCAGAATATGTAATTCCCGTTGAAGCACACACTCGACTTAGTTCCTCTACTACAATAGCAAAACTAACCGTGTCAGCACCTGCACCTCCATATTCTTCTGGAAAAGGTAACCCCATCATACCGAGTTGGCCTAATTGTTTAAATTCCTCCATTGGGAATGTTTTATGTCGATCCCGTTCAATAGCTCCTGGTGCTACCACTTCGTTGGCGAATTCTTTGATGGTACGTTGAATCATCTGCTGTTCTGACGTTAATTCATAGTTCATAACCATCCCCCTCTGTTGTTGAATGCGCTTTCATATGTATTATATAAGGTAACATTTTTGTTCTCAACATTTAAAATTTTCGTTTTTTTCAAAAAATTATATAGATATATGTTTTTTTAAAGCTTCACATACGTAAACAAACAATCTTACCTCACTTTTAGATTATATAAGAGAATCTACTAATACTTACTGCTATGTAGATCTATACCGTCCTTGTTTCATCTAAAATAAACAAATTCACTCAATTATTAGGGTGATATTCACACGTATGAAAAAGATAATATTCTTTTTTAGAAAAATAATTTATTGAAAAAATAAAAAAACGACAAAAAAGAACAAAATCCTTATTTGCAAAACGTTTGACAATTCAGTAAAATAAAGGACAAATACTAATACTAAAATATTACTCGCATCCTTCACGATCGATAGTAAATATCCACTAGATTTACATGTCATTTTTCAGTCATTTTCCTTGCTTCTTAATTACTATTAACAATAGTTGCTTCTATCTTTGCCATTCATACCTTATAAGTCGTCCTGAATGGTAGTTGTTCTTTCCTTCTCATTCATTATTGATGCAATAACAAAACAATAGCTCACTTCATAAGAAGCAAGCTATTGTTAGTTCAATAAATTCTATTCTAAAAAGTCTTTTAATCGCTTACTACGGCTTGGATGACGTAGTTTACGTAGAGCTTTCGCTTCAATTTGACGAATACGTTCACGTGTGACACCAAACACTTTCCCTACTTCTTCTAATGTTCTTGTTCTACCATCGTCTAGACCAAAGCGTAGACGAAGAACATTTTCTTCACGGTCTGTTAACGTGTCTAGTACATCTTCAAGTTGCTCTTTTAGCAATTCGTAGGCAGCGTGTTCAGATGGGGACTGTGCTTCAGAATCCTCAATAAAATCGCCGAGGTGAGAATCATCTTCTTCCCCAATTGGTGTTTCAAGTGAAACAGGCTCTTGGGCAATTTTTAAAATTTCACGTACCTTTTCCGGCGTTAGGTCCATCTCTTCAGCAATTTCTTCTGGTGAAGGCTCTCGACCTAAATCCTGTAATAATTGCCTTTGAACACGAATTAATTTATTGATTGTTTCCACCATATGAACTGGAATTCGAATCGTTCTTGCCTGATCTGCTATTGCCCGTGTAATCGCTTGTCGAATCCACCAAGTCGCATACGTACTAAATTTATATCCTTTTCGATAGTCGAATTTTTCTACTGCCTTAATTAACCCCATGTTTCCTTCTTGAATTAAATCTAGGAAGAGCATACCGCGTCCGACATACCGCTTTGCAATACTTACAACAAGTCGTAAATTTGCCTCCGCAAGTCTCCTTTTTGCTTCTTCATCCCCATCTTCAATTCGTTTCGCAAGAGAAATTTCTTCTTCTGCAGAAAGTAGGTCGACTCGACCAATTTCTTTTAAATACATGCGTACAGGATCGTTAATTTTGACTCCTGGAGGAACACTTAAATCATTTAAGTCAAATTCTTCTTCATTGCTTTTATTTATGTCATTGATATTTGGGTCATCATCTTCTGCATTTTCGTTAATAATTTCAATGCCTTGCTCACCTAGTTGTTCATAATATTCATCCATTTGATCTGATTCTAGATCAAAATTTGACAGTTTTTCTGCTATATCTTCGTATGTTAACACACCACGTTTTTTTCCTGCTTCAAGTAATCGCTCTTTTACCTGTTCTAACGTAAGCTCTGCTTCTACCTCTTTGGAACGTGCTGACTTTTCAGCCATTTGTTCCCCTCCTTCCAACATCCTACAACTAATTATTTTGAAGAGACTTCTGTAGTTGAATAATCTCCATGGCAACCTGTGCTGCTTTAAGATAGTCTTTTTGCCTCTCCGCTTCTTTTCTTTCGAATTCTTTATCTTTTATTGTCAACATCTTTTGATGATTTAACACTGAATTTACACAGTCATTAATTTCTTGTTCACTTACTTCTTGATTAATAGACATCATTTCAATATCTGTAATGACTCTTCTTAATTTTTCATCAGGGATAAAAAAAAGAAAAGAACTTGTATTAGGCGCGTTTTCTTCTTCGTAATAAGCCAATAAATACGTAAAAATTGCTTGATGTTCATCTATATTAAAAGTTTCACCTGCTAATAGCTCTTTCACCTTGAATGTAACTTCATCATCTCTAAACATATGAGCGAGAAGTTGTCTTTCAGCTGTTTGATAAGCAGGGAATAATCTGTGATTGTTCCTCGGTTCTATCGTTGAAGGTAGTTGCTTCTTCCCAACAAATGGATCTTTTTTCTTTTCCTGAAAATATATTTGTTTCTGTTGTTGTTCAAGTGCCTCTAACGATAAATCAAATTCATCGGATAATTGCCTTAAATAAAGGTCTCTTTCAACAAAGCTATTTAGGTGTGAAATCTCTTTTAGCACTTCTTCGATATACTTTAGCCGATCTCCTTCATCTTGAAGGTTTTTTCTCATACGATAATAAATGAGCTTAAAGGCCATAAACGTTATACTAGCCCCTATTACATTCTCTTGAAACTTCTTTGAACCGAACTTCTGAATGTAGTCATCAGGGTCTAACTTATCAGGAATTTGCGCAATTCGTACTTTCAAACCATTTTCAGTGAGCATTTTTGCTGTACGGAATGCAGCTTGAATGCCTGCATTGTCTCCGTCATAACAAATGACAAGAGAGCTTGCTACTCTTTTAATACTTTGAATATGCTGCTCCGTTAGTGATGTCCCCATTGTTGCAACACCATTTTTCACCTCTGCCATCGAAGCAGATATGACATCAGCAAACCCTTCAAACAAAATAACCTGATCCAGCTTCTTTATTGTTCCTCTTGCTCGATGAAGATTATAAAGTGTTGCACTTTTATTAAATAAATCGGTTTCTGGGCTATTTAAATACTTTGGAGAGTCATCATGTAAAGCACGTCCTGAAAAGGCAATCACACGCCCTTTTGCATTTTCAATTGGGAACATAATTCTTCCCCTAAATCGGTCGAAGTAAGTTTCTTCCTCAGCTTTTTTAACTAGAAGCCCAGCACTTTCCATAAGTTCAAGTGGGAAATCACGCTTTTGAAGAAACTTTACTGTAAACTCCCAACTTGGTAATGACCACCCTATACGAAATTCTTTAATTGTTTCAAGTGTAAACCCTCTATTTAATAAATAATCAAGAGCTTCTTGTCCTTCCTTTGTATTTATAAGTAAATGATGGTAAAATTTACACAATAACTCATGAGCTTCAAGCATCAAATGTTGCTCTTTAGGAACATTCGTTTCAATAGTAGAAGGAAGATCGACATCGAGTGTGATTCCTGTACGACCAGCTATTTCAACTAACGCTTCCTGAAAACTCATTCCATCAATATCCATTAAAAAGGAGAGAACATTTCCTCCAGCCCCACAACCAAAACAATGAAATATTTGTTTATCTGGTGCGACAGAAAAAGATGGAGTACTTTCGCCATGAAACGGACATAAACCAAAATAGTTTCGCCCTTGTTTCTTTAGCTGTACGTAATCACTTATTACATCAACAATATCAACTGATTGACGAATTTCATTTATTTTTTCTTCAGGTATTCTTCCAGTCATCAACATCACCTTACTTCATGTGTTCAATCCTAAAGAAATTAGCTAATTAGATAAAATGGAAGATAATAATTCAACAAATCGAATCCGATCTTCTCCTTGAAAAGGCTTAGGACCTTTGCCGTAACGACCCTTTTTTCTCTCCTGCGCAGCAAGGTAGCGAAAGTCTAGCGCTGTTTGAATAGTACTTTCTTCATACTTTCTTCCAGTTGGTGAAATTACTAGCACTCCCTTTGGTAACGCTAAGCCAGCCAAACCTATATCTTGGCTTATTAGAATATCTCCCTTTTTTATGTGATTCAGGATATAGAGGTCCGCCGATTCTTTGTCACTATCTACATAAATCCATTGTCCCTTAGTAGGATTATTCATCCTATGCTGATAGGAGGCGACAAAAATAATCCTTATGTTAAATTGATCAGCCAATTTTGAGGCATCGTCCTTAACAGGACAAGCATCTGCATCAACAAAAATGGACCTTACTGTTTCTGTATTAATAGTTATTCTACATCACTCCAAAGATTCCTTCTCATATTTACATATTCTCTTTCAAAAAAGCGATACTTGTCGAAATTTATTATTTTCCAAACCTTGACATACCACAATAGTTAGTTTATTCCTATCATGAATAGTCTAAACCTATTTTTATTAGTTTTTATCACAATTTTTTATTATAGTATAAACATCTTTATTTGACCACGATTTTTTCACTTAACATCCTTTAAAATAATAATGTTTATGTTAACATCTCTTCCGCTAGTTAGAATGAGCGAAAGGTATGTGCGACTTTCATCTCATTAATTTATAAATATAGAAATCATTTCCTCTTTTTCATTCTACATATAAAATAACAGCACATATTTATTGTGCTGTTATTCTTACTTGTTGATAGACAGGTGCTTCTAATGATTATCACGAATATAATTCGTAATAATATTTGCTGTTTCTTCCACCGCTTTATTCGACACATCAATTACTTTACAATTAATTCTATTTGCAATTTTCTCGAAGTAATCTAGTTCTTGAGAAATTCTTTGCATCGTTGCGTAACTTGCCTGATCATCTAACCCCAAAGCCTTTAACCGCTCTTTTCGAATATTATTTAATTTATCTGGAGAGATTTTCAACCCGATACATTTATCTGGAGAAACCTTAAACAGTTCTTCCGGTGGATCAACTTCCGGCACTAGCGGAACATTCGCAACTTTAAGTCGCTTATGGGCTAAATATTGGGAAAGAGGTGTTTTGGACGTTCGAGATACTCCAATCAGGACAATATCAGCTCGTAAGATTCCTCTAGGGTCACGCCCATCATCATACTTCACAGCAAACTCAATGGCCTCAACCTTTTTAAAATAGTCTTCATCAAGCTTTCTCACTTGGCCAGGCTCATTCAAAGGCTCTAGTTGATACATTGTTTCAAACGTATCAATTAATGGTCCAATTACATCGAATGATTTGATCCCTAATTTCTTCGTTTCCTGCTTCATGTAGTTACGCATTTCAGGCTTTACTAATGTATATACAATAACCCCATTATTAAGACTCACTAAAGTAAATACTTCATCTAAATTTGAAATATCTTCAACATATGGGAAGCGGCGAATCACCGTGTTCTTTCCAACGAATTGACTCGCAGCAGCTTTTGCAACTAATTCGGCTGTTTCCCCCACCGAATCTGATACAATATAAACTATAGGTTCTTTCAACGAAGTAGCACCACCTTTTTATCCTACAAATCTTCTTCTGCTAATGCGACAAATGCTTTTGTCACATTTGTTTTTGTTATTCTTCCGATTACTTCTAAATCTCCTTGAACACTTTTAACCACTGGGACGGCATCGATTTGTTTTTCAATTAAGCTTTTCGCAACATCAATCAGCAAATCCTCTCGCTCACACACCGTGATATTAGGCATTCTAGTCATAATAATATTAACGGGTAAGGTTGTTAATTCTTGCATTCCAATACTCGCTCTAAGTAAATCTTTTCTTGATAATACACCAACAAGGTGTGTTCGTTCATCTACAACAAATAACGTCCCTACATCCTCAAGAAACATTGTACAAATTGCATCATAAACAGAGACATTTTCATGTACAACAACGGGGATGGATTGATAGTCTTTTACGTGGATTTTCTTTAGGTTTTCTGTTAATAGTTGTGTTCCTGTTTTCCCTGTATAGAAATACCCCACCCTCGGACGAGCATCAAGATAGCCTGCCATCGTCAAGATTGCCAAATCCGGTCGTAGTGTGGCTCTTGTTAAATTCAATTGTTCTGCAATTTGTTCACCTGTAATAGGTCCATTGTCCTTAACAATTTGTAAAATATGTTCTTGTCGTTTATTTAGCTCGATTGTCCTCACCACCTAATAAAGGAAAATTAAAAGTGTTATACTTTTATAAAAATATTATATACTAATAAACAGAAAAGAAAAGGGTGGATTTCTTATAACTGCCTATTATGACAGATTACCTTTTTCTTTCTTAAAATTCAATTCTTACGCTTTTCACATGCTTTGTCATCTATCTTTTTATAGAATTGAATCTCATTCATATTGAGAATTTAGACAGAACGTGATAAAATGAGTCCATCTTTTAACTAAATAATTGCGTTGACGGACAAATAAGTACTTGTACATAATAGCGAGTCAAGGATGGTGTAAGCTTGACATCACAAGGAAACGGAACTCCTGAGCATACCTTTATTAAGTGAATAGGCTTAATTAGTCTATTAACTAGGGTGGAACCGCGGGTAAAGCTCGTCCCTAGGCAGTGAGAATTTTTCAATTGCCTTGGGAGGAGTTTTTTGTTTGTTATGCAAAATTTCAAAAAGGAGTGAAGGATATGTCTATGGAGAAAATCGTAAATTTAGCCAAGCATAGAGGGTTTGTTTTTCCAGGATCTGAAATATATGGTGGTTTGGCCAATACTTGGGACTATGGTCCATTAGGTGTAGAATTAAAAAATAATATAAAAAAAGCTTGGTGGAAGAAGTTTATTCAGGAATCTCCTTATAATGTTGGCTTGGATGCCTCCATCTTAATGAACCCACAAACTTGGGTTGCTTCAGGTCATGTCGGGAACTTTAATGACCCTATGGTTGATTGTAAAAATTGTAAAGCACGACATCGTGCAGATAAGCTGATAGAAGATAAGCTAGAAGAAGAAGGAATCGAAATGGTTGTTGATGGCCTTCCATTTGAAAAAATGAGTGAGCTTATTAAAGAACACTCAATAGCATGTCCAGAGTGTGGAAGCAAAGATCTTACGGATATTCGTCAATTTGATTTAATGTTCAAAACTCATCAAGGTGTAACAGAATCGTCTACCAACGAAATCTACCTTCGTCCAGAAACCGCACAAGGAATTTTCGTTAATTTTAAAAACGTCCAACGAAGCTTACGTAAAAAGGTACCGTTCGGAATTGGTCAAATAGGAAAAAGTTTCCGCAATGAGATTACTCCAGGAAACTTCACTTTCAGAACAAGAGAATTTGAACAAATGGAATTGGAGTTTTTCTGTAAGCCTGGTGAAGACCTTGAATGGTTTGGATACTGGCGTGAATTTTGTAAAAACTGGTTGCTTCATCTTGGCATGTCTGAGGCTAATATTCGCTTACGGGACCACGGTGAAGAAGAATTGTCTCACTATAGTAATGCTACTACTGACATTGAATTTAAGTTCCCATTCGGCTGGGGAGAACTATGGGGAATTGCCGATCGAACAGATTTTGATTTAAAACGTCATATGGAACATTCAAAAGAAGACTTCCATTATCAAGATCCTCAAACAAATGAAAAGTATGTCCCTTATTGCATTGAACCTTCATTAGGCGCTGACCGTGTAACATTAGCATTTTTAGTGGATGCATATGAAGAAGAAGAACTAGAAAAAGACACTAGAACCGTTCTTCGATTCCACCCTGCTATTGCTCCGTATAAAGCAGCTGTTTTACCATTATCAAAGAAGCTGTCTGAAGGAGCACGGAAAGTTCATGAAGAGCTTTCGAAAGAACTAATGGTTGATTTTGATGAAACAGCCTCAATTGGAAAACGTTATCGTAGACAGGATGAAATCGGAACGCCATATTGTATAACATATGATTTCGATTCTCAAGAAGATGGGCAAGTAACCGTTCGAGATCGTGATACGATGGATCAAGTGCGTATGCCAATTAGTGAAGTAGCTAATTTCCTAAAAGAAAAAATGAGCTTCTAACGATTCATCATTGCCTAGTAGAACGGATTATTGTAATAAAAAAGACGAACCTTAAGGTTCGTCTTTTTTTATTACGTCTTCAAGGGTTTGAAGTTGATCTAAAAATTTCCGGGATTTTAAGCTTAATCCAGAAGCTTCATCATAATATTGTCGAATAACAGTTGTCAGTTCTTTTTTAGTGGTGTCTTTAACAGATATTTTTCCCATACGATTTAAATCAAAGAAATACATAATTCTTAATAATTTTACCGTACTTTGAGATAATGGCATATGGTAAGGATCTTTCACTTTGCAATTTTGGCAAATAAATCCATTTTCTTTAAAAGAAAAGCCGAATGTTCCGTTTGTATTACCGCAAACAGAACATTCATTCAAAGTGGGGTGTAATCCTAGAACCGGTAGCATTTTCAACTCAAATATGTGAGTTAAAATATCCGGATCATAGCCCTCTTCAATAAATTCAAGAACTTGCAAATATAACTCGAAAAGTTGAGAATTCTGTTTATAATCCTCTGTTCCTTTATCAAGTAAATCAGAAATATAGGTTGCATAGGATGTTTTAAACAAGTCTCCTTTTATCCCTCTCATACTTGAGATAATATCTCCTTGCTGTAACGACCCTAGGCCCCTCCCCTTTTGAAATAAAAAATATCCATATGTAAATGGTTGTGAGACGGCAGAGAGGCGACTTTTTGGTTTTTTAGCCCCTCTTGCCATAAACGCAATCTTCCCAAACTCTCTTGAGAAAATCGTCACAACTTTATTTGATTCACCGTAGTTACTCGTACGAATCACAATTCCTTCGCATTTTTGTAACAAGGTTGCCACCTCCCGCCATGATTTCAAATAATTTCGGGTGATGACATCTATAGTCTTAAGATAAAGGGAAATCAACCTCTAATAGATCTACATCATCAGATAATGAAGATTCAAGATGAGTCTTTTCAAGCTCCTTGATGAGAAGATACGTATCTATGTTACCTGTTTCTTGAAAAATTCTCCAAGTAAAATCTAACATAATGATCTCCACCTTTCTGGTATTTACTAGTAAGTTGCCCTAATGACTCTACACATTTATCATCACCCTATTTGTTAAAAACATAAGACGTAATTTTTGCTAACTGTTAGTATTCGTCTTCACGGAAACCGAAATCTCGAAGTTGAGTTGCCTTATTTCGCCAATCTTTTTGAACTTTAACCCATAGTTCTAGGAACACCTTTGTTCCTAACAAATTTTGAATATCCATTCGAGCTCGCTTTCCAATTTCCTTTAACATAGAGCCTTTCTTTCCAATAATGATTCCTTTTTGAGAGTCTCTTTCTACAATAATTGTAGCCATGACATGAACAAGATCACTATCCTCTTCCTTAGACATTTTTTCAATAACAACTGCCAACGAATGCGGGATTTCTTCTCTTGTCAAATGTAACGCTTTTTCACGAATCAATTCTGATACAATAAACCGCTCAGGGTGGTCTGTTACTTGATCAGCAGGATAATATTGAGGCCCTTCCGGTAGATAGGCTTTAATTTGATCTAATAATGTTTCTACATTATTTCCTTCCAATGCTGAAACAGGGATAATCTCTGCAAAATCATATAAGCTTTGGTAATGGTTCATCAGTGGTAAAAGCTCATCTGGTTGCACCTGATCAATTTTATTTAACACTAAAAATACTGGAGTGGTAATATTTTTGAGCTTTTCTATAATGAATTCATCACCTCTCCCATACCCTTCAGCCACATTGACCATAAACATAATAAGATCAACTTCTTTAAGGGTATTTTGAGCAACCTTCATCATAAAATCGCCAAGTTTATGCTTCGGTTTATGAATGCCGGGTGTATCAATAAATATCATTTGGGCGTCGCTTTGTGTTAAAACACCCTGAACCTTATTTCTCGTAGTCTGAGGCTTATCACTCATAATGGCAATCTTTTGGCCAATGACCCTATTGAGCAACGTTGACTTACCTACATTTGGTCTACCAATAATTGAGATAAAACCTGATTTATGCTTTGTTTGTTGATTAATCATGTAAATCCTCCGATGAAAATGCTCCTGGTAATAATTCTTCAACAGTTAGTTCTTTCAATTCACCATTTAAATTAGATAAAACAACTTTCATATCCTTTGAACATAATTCTGATATAACTTGTCTGCATGCACCACAAGGAGGTACTGGACGTTCTGTATCTGCAACAACAGCCAGCATTTGAAAAGAAGTAACTCCTTCTGAATACGCTTTAAATAAGGCTGTTCGTTCAGCACAATTACACATACTATAGGCAGCATTTTCAATATTACATCCATGATATATAACATTGTCATTAGATAAGAGTGCTGCTCCTACTTTAAATTTTGAGTAAGGAACATATGCACGTTCTCTAGCCAATTTCGCTTCTTGTATTAACTGATCCACATTCAAAATTGCGACTCTCCTTTTTCTTTACAATTTCTATTTTACTACATATCAAACAAAAAATTAATGGGCTTCAACTAAAAATTTTAGAAAATTCAAATAATTATTACCCATTATTTGATTGTCATCATATTTTATCCAACTTCTTCATTCATTTCAAATTTCTCCACCCTTACTTCGAAAAGAATTATTAAAAACAAAAAAACAAGCTCGGTTTCCCAAGCTTGTTTAAAATAAAGACCATATTTTCGGAAAGAAAATGATGATTCCGATTAAAACAGACATAGCCGCATATATAACAACTGCGCCCGCTGCCATATCCTTTGCTTTTTTAGCAAGAGGGTGAACCTCTTCAGTAATTAAGTCAATTGTGACTTCAATAGCACTATTTATGATTTCAATCACTAGCATCCCCGCAATAACTACTATAAGAATTAACCATTCAAATTTATCTAAAGAGAAGATAGTACCAAGTAAAATGGCAATGAAGGCTGCTAACACATGAAAGCGAAAATTTTGTTGTGTTTGCCAAACGACCTTAATACCTTCCATCGCATAGCCTAGGGAAGCGGGGAGTTTCGACCACTGAAAAAATTTATATTCTTTCGAGTCCATATTGTTCAAGAATGTCTTTCTGACGAGAAAACATTGCCTTCTCATCTGTTTCAGTCATGTGATCATAGCCAAGCAAATGTAAAAAGCCGTGAAGAGCTAAAAAACCTAACTCTCTTGAAAAACTATGACCGTAATCTATTGCCTGCTCCTTTGCTTTAGGAACAGAGATAATAATATCTCCCAATATCCGTGGTATCTCTTCTCCAACGATTTCCAGTTCCCCTTCACCCATTTCCTCCATTGCGAAGGAGATGACATCTGTTGGGCGATCTTTATGCCGATACTCTTTGTTAATTTCATGAATACGCTCATTTGATACAAATGTCACGGATAGCTCCGCGTTACTTTTCACTGTCTCCTGTTCAGCAGCAAAGAATAATAAATTTTCAATACGTTCAATGTCACCCTCGGTTAGACTTTTCGTTTCATCTACAAAATCAATTTGTAAACTCATACACCATCCTCCTTTTTTTCATCCGGATATTCAATTCTTGAGTGAAAAATACCGTTTAATGCTTCGCATAATGTCTCTTTTACCACTTCTAACTCTCTTAACGTAATATTACATTCATTAAATTGTCCATCTAACAAACGATCCTGAATGATGGAGGAGACAAGCTTTTCAATTTTTTCCTTTGTAGGACGATCCATAGACCTAACGGCAGCTTCTACACTATCGGCTATAGAGATCACCGCTATTTCTTTTGTTTGCGGTTTTGGACCTGGATAACGATACTCCTCCTCTTTTACATCCGTTCTCGTTTCTTTTGCTTTATGGTAAAAGAACTTGATTAAACTAGTCCCGTGATGCTGCTCAGCAATATCGATAAATTCCTTGGGCATTTTATGCTTCCTTAGCATCTCCCCACCATCGACTGCATGCGCAATAATGATGTCTCGACTTCTTTCAGGTGGAATTCGATCATGTGGATTCACATTATTCATCTGGTTTTCAATAAAGAAATGGGATCGTTTCGTTTTTCCAATGTCATGATAATATGACCCAACTCTTGCTAGCAAACCATTTGCTCCTATCGCTTCACATGCTACTTCTGATAAATTTGCTACCATTACACTGTGATGGTATGTTCCAGGTGCCTCTGTTAATATGCGTTTTAATAACGGATGATTCGGGTTGGATAACTCGACTAACCTCATTGTCGATAATATTCCAAAACCTGCTTCAAAAAAAGGAAGAATTCCTATCGTTAAGACAGCAGAGGTAATTCCAGAACCAAAAGCATAGACCACAAAGTAAATATAATCCATATCTTCATATGGGTTAGACCCTAATAACACAATAAAAAATATAATCATTAAATTTACAATTGAGACAACAAAGCCTGTTTGTAAAATGGAAATTCGTTGATTTTGTTTGGAAAGTATAATCGTTCCCATCAGTCCACTGAACAGAAAATAAATGGCAATCTCCACATTGAAGCTGCCCGTCACACTTTCATGAAAAATAATACTCCCACAGACCGCTAATAAAATCGACATGATAATCGAGAGCCGTTCATTTAATAGAAGTGTTACGAGCATGGATGCCATAGCGACAGGGAAAAGAAATCCCACCATCATGATGTCCAGTTCCTGTAATAAAGCAAAGATTTTCATTAGTAATAAAGTAAATACAAAAATTAAACTAAGTAAAATCATATAATTTTGCTTTTTCTCTTCCGGAATAGGCCATCTATAGAAATACACAAATAAAATAAAAACAATCATAATAACAAATAACGCCAGTCCGACTAAGTATCTGTTTGAACTATCTTCATTCAGAAGGTTTACTAGTTTTAATTTTCGATATTGTTCAGGGTTAACAATATCTCCTGCTTCTACTATTACCGACCCTTCTAGAATTCTCTCGGGCTTTACCTCCTCCATTGCTTCTTCAATCTTCTCATTCGTCTCGACCTCATTGTAAGTTTCATTTGCAACAATTGCGAAACGCCCTAATGCAATGGAAGATTCCTTGACAGATTTAGGTAAATCCTTCAATTCAATTTTAGATTCAATCTTATTTTTCGATTGAGGTACATCATCTTCTCTAATTTTCTCTTTCATAACGAATTCAATTTCATCTAACACAAACTGTTCCGCTCTATTGATTACTGTTTCATCAGCTAGTAAAAGAGCCTCAAATACTTCTTCTGAAATGGAATTTGCTACACTCTCATTTGTATTGTTTATTAATTTCGTTTTAAACAGGCTTAATTGCTGTTTCGTTGAAAGGGGCTTACTCTCTATATTTCCAGATTGTCCTTGAGCTGTAGGAGAGTTATTCTCGCTTTCTTGTTGAACCTCAATAATCATTTCAAATATTAATTTAATTAGCTCTTTTCGATTTTCTTTTACCTCTGGTGAATATTCATAGACGGGTTCTACTTCTTCTGCTGCCTGTTGTTTAAGTTGTTCCGTTTTCTCCACATCTTCCTTCGTTGTTGGAGAGTGAATGGTTTCTTTTGCTACCTCAAAAAGCCGAACATTATATGTCTCAGGCTGGACATCGCTAATAAGTAATCCATATAAAATGAGCCCTAGAAAGAGAAATAACATGCTGGTAAATACTTTAAAATTCATTATTTTTTTTATTTTCTTTAACAACTTCTCCATCGTTCCCCTCCCTATCTCTTTATGATAGGTACCTTTGCATTAATTATGTAAAATCATAACAGCTTTTCACGAAAAATTCACTTTATTTCATAAAGAAAAACCTGAACATTCTATCCAGGCTACTTGTGATCTTGGTACGCATTAATGACTTTAGCAACGAGTGGATGTCTGACAACGTCTCCTTGCTCAAGTATAATAAATGAAATACCTGATACATTTTTTAATATGAATTCCGCCTGTATCAACCCAGACTGAACCCCTTTTGGTAAGTCTAACTGAGATGGGTCCCCTGTAATAACCATCTTTGAGCCAAACCCTAAACGAGTTAGAAACATTTTCATTTGAGCACTTGTCGTGTTTTGTGCTTCATCTAATATCACAAACGCATCATCTAATGTGCGTCCTCTCATATAAGCTAGCGGTGCGATTTCAATGGTTCCTCGTTCAATTAACCTTTGTGTTTGCTCTGTTCCTAGTACATCATGCAAAGCATCATATAAGGGACGTAAATAAGGATCTACCTTCTCCTTTAAATCTCCAGGTAGAAAACCTAAACTCTCACCTGCTTCAACTGCTGGTCTGGTTAAGATAATCTTTTTTACCTCTCCATTTTTTAACGCGCGTACAGCCATTACAACTGCTAAATAGGTTTTCCCTGTCCCAGCAGGCCCTATTCCAAAGACAAGGTCGTTCTTCTTAATGGCAGAGATATAATGTCGTTGACCTAACGTTTTTACACGGATTGTTTGCCCTTTGGCATTTTTTGTGATTTCTTCCTCATACAAATCGATCAAAAACTCTATAATACCTTGTTTAACAAGTTTTGTTGCATACAATACATCTCTCGGTCCTATAGATATCCCTTTTCGTAGAACAATTAATAAAGTTGATAATACCTTATTTGTATCCTGAACATCCTCATCTGCTCCTGATACAAAGATATCACCACCTCGTGAGATGATTGTAACGTTAAGCTGCTCTTCAATAATTTTCAAATGTGAATCTCCTGCTCCAAAAAGGGCAGAAGCCTCACTTGGGTTTGTTAATGTTACATTGATTGTTTTTACCATTTCTGTCATTCTAACTCTCCTTGAATGATTGGTTGTCCGATTGCAATATTTTCAAGTACTTTAAAATGAATATTTACCTTTACTTTACCATTCTCCTCTTTTGCATGCAAAACTTTTTCATTTAATATCTTTACATCCTGAGGTAGAGTGGATAGTAGATCTTCTCTCGCTAACTCAAGAGCCGCTTTGGTTGCATCTTTTTTTGTATAAATTCTTGTAATTGCTTCACTTTCTTTATAGCTCCTAGAATCAACTGCTATCGGAAGCTGCCATTTTAAAAATTTGATATGCTTGCTTGTTTCTTCTTCCTGATAGTTGGAATATTCCGGTTTGCTGAATCCCCAAATAGGGATTGATATGTCACCCAATTGAATGGAATAGTTTTTTTTCTCCTCACCCGTTAACACATCAAACTCTGTTTCAAGAGGAACCGTAACAGTACTCGTATACCACGTCTCTCCTAATATTTCACCTTTAGCTGAAATGGCTTTAAGTTGTTCTTCTTTTCCTATTAATCCCGAGACGAGAATTTGTCCTTTTTTTACATATTCGTGAACTTTCACTTCTGCCTTGCCTTCCTCTACGAATATCTTCGAAACAACGGCGGCTTTCGTCGCTACTAAATGTTGAGGTCCTGCCATTTCTTTTTCATCAGGTGCCGTTTTTTCAACGACCTGGAAATGAAAGGTTGTCCCTTTCAGCTCCACGCCTACCCATGTTATATTGTCCATTTTCATCGTTAATTCTTCCTGTATATATTCAGCGTCAGGTATCAAAAATTGAAACGACCCTGCCCTAATTCCCATTTCTGTTAATGCTTTTTTTAGTGTATGCTCTGTTTCAGGGCTAGCACCATTCACTTCTATGTCCCATACCATATTCGATAACAGCATAATCGTAAAAATAAATAAACCGGCACCTATCATAAAACCACTATTTTTCTTCGTTCGTTTCCACATAAAAGGAATGCCGCGTCCAAAAAGGAAGGTAACTTTACACTCACTTTTACGCACAGCATGCCTGAACCTATGCAAATCTTGAAGAGCAAAGGTAAAAATGACTGCTTCTGTTCCAACCCGCTTCACATTCCATATTGATATTTCTCTTCTAATAAGGATATTTATTAAGCGTTCAATCCCCTTACCTGTTACTTTCACAATTATTTTACCAGTCATAAATGTCATCCATTGGTTTTTCAACATGTTTCCCCCTTATGATTCTTCAAGATACAATACTTGTTGAATTTTTCCTTCTAATAATATTTCTTCTGGTAAAATTGTTTTAATGACTAATTTCTTCCCTTTTATTAATAATTGACCTTGTTTCAGTAGCAAACGAACCTCTTTATCTGTAAAGGACAATAATCCATTATGATTTTCAATATAAATATGAAGCTGTCCGACCATGGTTATTCTAGGTAAGTCCATCATGACATCCTCTGGAAGGTCCATGTGCTTAGTTAACCATTGACGCCATCGTTGCATCAATTTTTTAGCCATAAAAAAAGAACCCCCTTTCATCTCATATTTATGAGATTATAAGAGGATTCATCACTTAAAATTTTCGAATTCTTTTTCGCTTTGCTCTTGGTGGACCAAGTACTTCCGACAAGATAATTCCATTCACAAGGTCGTTTTTACGAACAGATAGTTTCTTTTCATTTTTTTTATTTTTTTGTTTCTTCACTGTTTCTACTTGTTTTGTAATACGTTGTCTTTTCTCAGCAACATCTGTTAGCTGACGTGCTACATCTAATTTACTTTCAAGCCGCTTTTTTTGTTGATTTTCTAACCCCTGTCGCTTTTCTCGTACTGGTTCTGTAGCATCTTCTAACGGCTGGTTCATTTGCTTAGGTGGATGTCCTGAAGGCGAGGCAGGGGGATGATCCTCTACCTGCGGCCTAGTAAACACTTTACCTAAAATATACAGTATCACAGCGATTATAATGGCTTCCATTGTCCCCCTCCTTCCTACTCATTATCGTCTTACTTATACACTTATTCTTTATCTATATCCTGATCTTTGTCTTCACCTGTCATCTTACCGATTGAATCTCTCATTTCAGTATCTGCATCAATATTGCGAAGGTTCATATAATCCATTACACCCATATTTCCTGAACGAAGCGCTTCTGCCATTGCAAGTGGTACTTCGGCTTCTGCTTCCACAACCTTCGCTCTCATTTCTTCAACGCGTGCTTTCATTTCCTGTTCATTTGCTACAGCCATCGCTCGTCTTTCTTCGGCTTTCGCTTGCGCAATATTTTTATCTGCTTCTGCTTGCTCCGTCTGAAGTTCCGCCCCAATATTTTTACCGATATCTACATCAGCAATATCAATGGATAAAATTTCAAAGGCTGTCCCTGCATCTAGACCTTTCGTTAAAACAGTTTGAGAGATTAAGTCAGGGTTTTCTAATACTTTTTTATGATTGTCAGAAGAACCAATCGTAGAAACAATTCCTTCACCTACACGGGCAATAACTGTTTCTTCTCCCGCACCACCAACAAGTCGATCAATATTGGCACGGACCGTAATTCTTGCTTTTGCTTTCACTTCAATTCCATCCATTGCTACCCCTGCAATAAATGGAGTTTCGATTACGCTTGGATTAACGCTCATTTGTACAGCTTCTAGTACATCACGACCAGCTAAATCAATGGCTGCTGTACGTTCAAACGTTAATTCAATGTTAGCACGATGAGCAGCAATTAAAGCGTTTACAACCCTATCAACATTTCCTCCAGCCAAATAATGACTTTCAAGTTGATTGATTGTAACATTAAGTCCTGCTTTGGAAGCCTTAATCAATGGATTAATGACTCGACTTGGTATTACTCGACGTAGTCTCATCCCAATTAGCGTAAAGATTGATATTCTCACTCCAGCTGCTAATGCTGAAATCCACAGCATAACGGGTACAAAAGTAAATAATACAGCTAATAAAATTACACCAATGACAACAGCTAATAAAATAAAAATTGTTTCGGGTGTTAACGGCATAACTAATTTCCTCCTTCATCTTTTACAAGTTCTCTAACAATGATTCTTGCACCTTCTGTTTTTATGACCTTTACTTCAACATTTTGTGCAATAAAGCTACCTTCAGAAACAACATCGATTCGTTCATCATCAATCATCATCGTCCCAGCTGGTCTTAGCGGAGTCGTTGTTATACCAACTAAACCAATGAGTTCATGACGGGTGAGATTCGTTACATATCCACCTTCTGTACTTGTTGAATCTTTTAAAATGATTTTATTAAATAGATTCATTTTTTTCCCAAATACTTTTACGAATACTACCATTGCTATAATAGCTACAAATAAAGCAATAAGTAAAGAAATCCCCATATATACGACATTTCCCCCTGCCATTATAATACTTCCAATGATGGCAGCAACACCTAAGATTGCAGCAATACCACCCGGTATAAAGAATTCTACAATGATTAAAATGACACCTATAACAAACAAAATAAGCGATTCAAATCCCGCTAATCCTGCAACAAGATGTCCGTAGAAAAACAGCAGCAAAGCAGTTAATCCCATTGCACCAGGTATTCCTATGCCAGGAGAATACAGTTCTACTATAAACCCTAAACTTGCAATCGACAATAAAATCGGAACAACGATGGGATTTGTAATAAAACGAGCTAATTTTTCAGCGAAGGATTCCTCAATAGATATAAGTTCAGCATCTTCTAATCCAATAGCCGTTAATAACTCGTCTAGATTCTTTACTGTCCCGTTCGAATAGCCAACCTCTAGTGCACTTTGTGCATTTAACGTTAGCAATTTACCCTTAGGGGCGTTCAAATCAGGTAAATCAATGTCTTCATCGGCCATTGCCAGTGCGTAGATTGGGTCTCTATCACTATTCTCAGCTGCCGTCTCCATTGTTGTCAACCAGTAACTCTCAGCCTTCTTACCAGCTGTATTTCCTTCTTGGTCAATAATTGCAGCAGCTCCCATTCGTGCTGAAGGTACCATGTATATTTCATCAGCATTCAACGCGAGAAATGCTCCAGCTGATATGGCTTCATCATTGACAAAAGCTACTTTCTTCATCTTCACGTCTTGTAACATTTGTGAGATATCACCTGCTGCATCTACAAGCCCCCCAGGTGTATCAATATCAAAAATGATCGTCTCTGCCCCAGCTTCCTCTGCTTCATTAACCGCTCTTTTTAGAAACTGAGCCAACCCTTTCTCAACTTCATTATGAAGGGGAACAACAGCGACTTTTTCATTCTGAGCAGATAAAGCAGCAGGGACCATTAAGCCAATCGACATTAATAGTAAAAGAATTGGCACTATTTTTTTCATATCTGATTTCCTCCTCTCTCTTGATTCATTATACCTATACGAATGAATCATCGCCTAGTTTCAAAAACTTGAATTATGTAATTATAAAATATAGTCCCCCTTATATTATATCGATAGCAGGGACACTTCATCAACAATCATGTTTGGACTATAGATAAAATATTTACTGTAAGAACAAAATGAAAAAAAGACTGAGAAACAGTTTTGCTGTTACTCAGTCTTTTTTCAGGATAAAAACTTCTGAACTACTTTTTGGACAAGATTTCCATCAGCCTTACCTTTGACTTTAGGCATGATAGCTCCCATCACTTTTCCCATTTCAGCCTTTGAAGAAGCATTTACTTCCATCACTGTTTCTTTAACAATGACTTCTACCTCTTCTTCTGAAAGCTGCTTAGGCATATATATTTCTACGTAAGCTAATTCAGATTGAATTTTTTCCACAAGATCGCCGCGATTGGCTTTCTCGAATTCATGGAGGGAGTCTTTGCGTTGCTTTACTTCACGAGAAAGGACTGTCAACTCTTCGTCTTCAGTAAGCTCCGGATTCCCGAGCTTAATCGCTTCATTTTGTAATGATGATTTAAGCATCCTGATTACGGAAAGCTTTTCTTTTTCTTTGTTTCTCATCGCTTGCTTCATATCTTGATTTAAACGCTCGAGAAGACTCATCGATACACCCTCTCTAATTAAAACTTACGTTTTCTAGCAGCTTCAGACTTCTTTTTACGCTTTACGCTAGGCTTTTCATAGAATTCGCGCTTTCTATACTCTTGCAAAGTTCCAGTTTTTGATACAGAACGTTTGAAGCGACGAAGAGCATCTTCAAGCGATTCGTTTTTACGAACAACTGTTTTTGACATCTCTCTTTCCCTCCCTCCGAACACACTACGCTACATGTTCAACATGAAAAAATCCCATGTACTTTGTCATTATAATATAAGCATGGGTTGAGGTCAACAGCTATTCATAATTCTTCCCTAACACTCCACATCTATCCTACAATTTGTCCATATATATTTGGAAAAGGGGGAATTTGATGGTGACCTTAGGTTCATTAATTTTATTAGTAGGTTCCTTTATAGTTGGCATGATTATTTTAAGAGAAGGGTTATTTAGAATCGCTGGGGATTCAATGAACCACTGGCTTCAACACTACACAAAAACATCGGTCAGAGGGCTTATAACAGGTACGATTTGTACGGGATTATTACAAAGCAGTTCAATTGTAACTGTTATGACAATTGGTTTTGTGTCAACAGGTATCCTTTCTTTTTACCAATCCATCGGCATCATTCTTGGTACAAATATTGGAACGACTTTAACTTTAGAATTTCTGTCCTTCTCAGTTAAACAACTGAGTGTTCCTTTACTTATTATCGGCATATGCCTTACATTATTTAAGGAAAAAAATTTAATAAGTAGCGGGATTATTTGCATAGGTTTAGCAATTATTCTGTTATCAATGACAGGGTTTGAATCTCTTTCTGCAAGCTTAAGCAATAGTAAATGGTTTTTGTCTATGATTAATTCCATGAAGCTTTATCCATTATTAGCTTTATTTATCGGCATTATTTTCTCTAGTATCGTTCAATCAAGTACAGCCACTACTGTGTTAGCAATGAGCTTACTTTCAACTCAAAATATCGGAATTAATGAAGGTATTTTGATTATGCTTGGAGCAAATATTGGCACGTGTATTACCGGTATGATTGCAAGTATCGGAAGCGGAGAGGATGCAAGATTAACGGCTTGGGTTCATGTTTGGCTAAATATTATTAGCGTAGGTGCTTGCCTACCATTTACGTCTTATCTCGGTAGTATAAGTCAACAATTAAGCTCGGATCCTGCTATTCAGCTCGCTCATGCAAGTGTCCTCTTTAATGTTGTGACTTCTCTTATTGTACTGCCTTTTATTAAGCCATTTCAGTCATTTATTTTATTTCTGCATTCCAACAAAATTTCCTAAGGAACTTTCCTATTTTACATTTTGTCATTTATAAAAAATAGAAAAGGCATGAGTCACGGTTTTCCATGCTCATGCCTTAAAATTACGTATCAATTCATTACAAGATCCAGAAGAATCTACTTTTTAACCCTTAATAGTCCGAATCGCTTGTTAAGCCTTGAACAATTTTCACACCAGAGCTCGCTCCAATTCGAGTAGCTCCTGCTTTAATCACAGCTTCAGCATCCGCAACATTTCGTACTCCACCTGATGCTTTCACTCCGATATCTGGCCCTACAGTTTTTCTCATTAATGCAACATCTTCTGGTGTTGCACCACCTGTTGAGAAGCCTGTAGAAGTTTTCACATAATCTGCACCTGTTTTGACAGCCAGCTCACAAGCCGTTACTTTTTCTTCATCTGTTAACAAGCAAGTTTCAATGATAACTTTCGTTAATGCTTTTCCTTTTGCTGCATCTACAACTGCACGAATATCTCGCTCTACAAGGTTTAAGTCTCCACTTTTTAAAGCACTAAGATTGATTACCATATCTACTTCCGTAGCGCCATTTTCAATCGCATTCTTTGTTTCAAAGGCTTTTGTTTCAGGCGTGTTAGCACCAAGAGGGAAGCCAATAACCGTACAAACCTTAACTTCTGAGCCTTGTAATTTCTCACTTGCTAACGGTACCCATGTAGGATTCACACATACTGATGCAAACGAGTATTCTCTTGCTTCCTCACAAATAGTTACTATTTGCTCTGTAGTTGCCTCCGCTTTTAATAATGTATGATCAATCATTTTTGCTATTTCTTTTGTCATATTCCATTCTCCTTTCAGACAGTTGTCCGTACCTCTCCATCATATCAAATTTTGTCGTAAAATACGAGCTCTTCGCTATTATTTACCTTATTTCATCTTCTAAAACATAAAATAACCCTATCCAAAACTGGATAGGGAAATGAATGCTTATATAGGTATAGAAATATTATATAACCGCCGTTTGTTCGTCAGGTATTCCTTCGTCCAACATTCTAACAAATTGACCTTCATTATGCGGGTAACCCGCTTTCGTAATTTTTACTTTCACAAGTTTCCCTACCATATCTTCAGTTGCTGGGAAAACTACTTTTAAATAATTATCGGAGTACCCTTCATATAATCCACTTTCTCTATCATTTTTGAATCGCTCTTCAGGAATAACTTCTAGAACTTCTCCTTCAAACTGAGAGCTGTATTCTTTCGCCAATTGATTGGAAAGAGAAATTAAGCGGTGGACACGCTCATTTTTTATTTCTTCATCAACTTGATCATCCATACGCGCAGCCGGTGTACCTGTCCGTTTAGAATATGGGAACACATGTAACTCAGAGAATTTATGCTTTTTAATAAAATTGTACGTCTCCATAAATTCTTCTTCCGTTTCCCCTGGGAAACCTACGATAACGTCAGAAGTTACAGCGAGGCCAGGCAGTGCCTTTTTCAGTTTATCAAGACGCTCCCCAAAAAATTCCATCGTGTATTTTCTTCTCATCCGTTTTAGTACTGTATTTGAGCCCGACTGAAGTGGGACGTGAAGATGACGCACTACCAATTTAGAACGATCGATAACTTCAATCACTTCATCCGTCAGTTGACTTGCTTCAATGGACGATATACGAATTCGTTTTAACCCTTTTACTTGCTTCTCTAGATCGGTTAATAGCATAGCAAGGTTGTAGTCCTTCATATCTTCACCATATCCACCCGTGTGAATACCTGTTAATACGATTTCTTTATAGCCTGCATCTACAAGTTGTTGTGCCTGCTTTATTACTTCTTGTGGTTCACGAGAACGCATTAATCCGCGCGCCCACGGAATGATACAAAAAGTACAGAAGTTGTTACAACCTTCTTGAATTTTTAAAGAAGCTCTCGTACGATCTGTAAATGCTGGTACATCTAATTCTTCATATACACGGTTTTTCATTATATTTCGAACCGCATTAATCGGTTGTCTCTCTTGTTTATATTGATCAATATACTCAATTAATTTATGGCGATCTTGCGTTCCTACAACAATATCAACTCCTGGAATAGCCATAATCTCGGCAGGAGAAGTTTGTGCATAACATCCTGTTACACATATGACAGCATCAGGGTTTTTACGAATCGCTCGACGAATGACTTGACGACTTTTCTTGTCACCTGTATTCGTAACCGTACATGTATTGATTACGTAAACATCTGATGATTTTTCAAAATCAACACGTTCGTATTGATTCTCTTTAAACAACTGCCAAATCGCTTCTGTTTCATAATGATTTACTTTACAGCCTAGTGTGTGAAAAGCGACAGTCGGCATGTTCATCACCTCATTAGTTCAAATTTAAATGATATTGCAGATAAAGCATAAAGTGGTGCTGTTTCCGTTCGTAATATTCTAGGACCAAGACCACAGGCTTGGAAGCCATTCTCTTTAAGGTGTACTACTTCATCTGTTGATAGACCACCTTCTGGCCCAAAAACAAAGAGAAGACTGTCACCAGGAGAAACATTCGCTAACTTAGTAGCAAGAACGGAATACTCTCCTTCCTTTGCAGCTTCCTCATAAGCAATGAGCTTATGGTCATAGTTTTGACTAATTGCCACAAGCTCTTGCAAGGTCTGTGGTTCATCAATGGTCGGAACTATGGTACGGTGGGATTGCTCAGCAGCTTCCTTCGCAATTTTCTCCCATCTGTCCCGTTTTTTCGACGCTTTTTTAGCGTCCCATTTCACAATAGAGCGATCGGCTTTAAAAGGGATAAACCTAGCTGCCCCTAGCTCTGTTCCCTTTTGAATGACATATTCAAGCTTATCCCCTTTCGGCAGCCCGCTCACAATGGTTACGCCTACTGGAAGCTCTTTGTCTTCATCCTTCCATTCTATAACGGAAGCGATAACGGATTCACTGGTAATCTCAACTATTTTTGCCAAAGCAGATTGCCCATTCAGAAATACACTAAAAAAACAATCCCCCGGTTTCATCCTCATCACTTTTAACATATGATGGGCATCTTCATGTTCGACTTTAAAAGTCCCTTGATCATTTGCATGGGTGTTTACAAAATATCGTTGCATTTCATTCACCTCAAAGAGCTTCTTTTTCTGGGCGCTTTGCGATGATTGCAACCCAATCTTCCATCAACAAAATTTCTTCTATTTCAAACCCTGCATGAATGAGTGCATCCTTCACCTCTTGCTTTTTCGGTTGAATAATACCAGATGTAATAAAATAGCCACCAGGTTTGACAAGATTAAAGGAATCGTCAGTAAAACGAAGAATAATCTCTGCTAATATATTGGCTACGATTACGTCTTTTTGCCCATCGATGCCTTCTAATAGGTTATTTTGAGAAACGGAAACGACATCATGTACTTTATTTAGTTTTATATTTAATCGTGCCGATCGAACAGCTACTTCATCTAGATCTAAAGCTTGAACTGCCTTTCCTCCAAGCATGGCTGAGGCGATGCTCAATACCCCTGAGCCTGTGCCAACATCGATAATCTCATCACCTTTTTTCACCGTTCGTTCAAGTGCTTGAATGCACATAACAGTTGTCGGGTGAGTCCCTGTTCCAAAAGCCATTCCAGGATCTAATTCAATGATCAATTCATCACTTGAAACCGGTTTATAGTTCTCCCAAGTTGGAACAATGGTAAAACGTTCCGATATCTTAACAGGGTGATAATATTTCTTCCAAGCAGTCGCCCACTCTTCTTCATTCACTTCTGAAATTTCTACTTTGTTATGGCCAACATCGATGTTATAAGACATTAAATTATTTATCGCAAGTTTAATTTCTTCAACCGTTTCACCTAAGAAGCTGTTTACGGGTAAATATGCTTTCACAATGACCCCTTCTACTGGGTAATCATTTGGATTGAGCTGGTAGAGCTCACCAAATTGATCTTCTCTTTCTTTAATTAGATCAAACGGATCCTCAATGACGACTCCGCTAGCACCTGCTTCATGTAAAATATTAGAAACTGGTTCAATCGCTTCATTTGTCGTATGAATACTTATTTCAGACCATTTCATTGCTCTACCAACTCCATTTCAATTATTCACCTTTAAAGGCTCTTTTTACTTTGTCAAAAATACTATGATTTTGCTCATCAGGTATGCCACCGCTAAGGTCAGCAAATTCACGCAATAACGACTTTTGCTTCTCTGATAATTTTGTTGGTGTCACAACTTTGACTATGATGTGCTGATCTCCTTGCCCGTATCCTCTTACATTCGGCACACCTTTTCCTTTCAAACGGAAACGAGTTCCAGTTTGAGTTCCAGCCGGGATTTTAAGCTTCACTTTTCCATGAAGTGTTGGAACTTGGATTTCATCACCAAGTGTAGCTTGTGGGAAATGGATTGGCATTTCACAGTAGATGTCATCTCCATCTCTTTCAAAGAAATCATGAGATTTTACGTGGAAGACAACGTATAGATCTCCAGTTGGTCCCCCATTGACTCCAGGTTCTCCTTGACCTGGTACTCGTAGCTGTTGACCATCGTCAATTCCCGCTGGAATTTTCACGTTAATTTTGCGACGTTTTTTGACTTTTCCTTTTCCTCCGCAAGTCGTACATTTGTTCTTAATCTGTTTTCCAGTTCCTTCACAGTAGTGACATACACGACGATTTACAATTCGACCAAATGGAGTATCTTGCTCGACATTTAACTGGCCTTTTCCTTGACAGTGTGAGCATGTTTCAGGATGTGTACCTGGTTTAGCACCACTACCATCACATGTATTACATGTTTCTTCTCGAGGTATCTCAACTTCTGTTTCTTTTCCAAAAACAGCATCTTCAAATGATAGAGTCATTGTGTACTGAAGATCTGCACCTTGTTGTGGGGCATTAGGATCACGTCGTCTTCCTCCCCCTCCAAAGAAAGAGTTAAAGATATCTTCGAAGCCGCCGAAACCAGCACCTGCTCCTCCACCAAATCCTTGGTTTGGATCTGTATGACCAAATTGATCATAATGGGCACGCTTCTGATCATCGCTTAATGTTTCATAAGCTTCTTTTACTTCTTTAAATTTATCAGCAGCATCAGCTGCTTTATTGATATCTGGATGGTATTTTTTAGATAGTTTTCGATAAGACTTTTTTATCTCATCTTGAGAAGCATTGTTCCCCACACCTAATACCTCATAATAATCCCTCTTACTCATCAGATCAACACTCCCGTTTCCTTTCACATAAAGGTTATTTTAACACACAAAAAAAAATAATTTCAAGAATAAAAGCAGTGATAGTCCTCATGAACTAGGCATTCAAACACCTGGCGGAATGTCTTAAACGGTTTTAATACCCTTTATATCCTTCATTTCAGGCGCTAGCTTACTTAATTAGTAAGCGTACTGCTTTATTCTCCCTTTGCTTCTATTCTTAAAATATATTCTTCTCCTAAATAAAAAGTCAAAGCCAAGAATGTCCTGACTTTGACTTTTCTATTTGTCAGCCGTTTTTATTTGTCGTCGTTAACTTCTTCAAAGTCTGCGTCAACAACATTATCGTCTTTTTTACCTTCTGAAGCACCTTCTGCTCCTTGAGCTGCTTGTGCTTGCTGAGCTGCCTCTTCATACAACTTCATGGAAAGCGCTTGGACAATTTCTTGAAGGGCGTCTTTTTTCTCGCGGATTTCAGCTAAATCATCTTTCTCAATAGCTTCCGACAACGCTGCCTTTGCTTCCTCCGCTTTTTTCACTTCTGCTTCCTCTACTTTTCCTTCTAGATCCTTTAACGTCTTCTCCGTAGTAAACACTAACTGATCCGCTTCGTTTCGAAGATCAACTTCTTCTTTACGTGCTTTATCAGCATCTGCATTTTCTTCGGCTTCTTTTACCATACGATCGATTTCTTCATCAGAAAGGCCAGAAGAAGCTTGAATCGTAATATTTTGTTCTTTTCCAGTTCCCATATCTTTCGCTGTAACATTCACAATACCATTTTTATCGATATCAAATTTCACTTCGATTTGTGGTACTCCTCTCGGTGCTGGAGGAATGTCAGTTAATTGGAAACGGCCAAGTGTTTTATTGTCACTAGCCATTGGGCGTTCACCTTGTAATACGTGAATATCAACAGCCGTTTGATTATCAGCAGCAGTAGAGAAGACTTGTTGTTTAGACGTAGGAATTGTCGTGTTTCTGTCAATAAGTTTCGTAGACACTCCACCCATTGTTTCAATTCCTAATGATAATGGTGTTACGTCAAGTAGAACAACGTCTTTTACATCTCCAGTTAGTACACCACCTTGAATTGAAGCACCCATAGCTACGACTTCATCAGGGTTTACTCCTTTATGAGGCTCTTTACCTGTTGCTTTTTTGATAGCCTCTTGCACAGCCGGAATACGTGTTGAACCACCAACAAGAATGACTTTATCTAATTCAGATGAAGAAAGGCCTGCATCTTTTAAAGCTTGACGAGTTGGAATCATTGTTCTTTCAACTAAATCAGCGGAAAGTTCCTCAAATTTAGCACGAGAAAGGGTCACTTCTAAATGCAATGGACCAGCTTCACCAGCAGTGATGAATGGTAGTGATACTTGTGTTGAAGTTACACCAGAAAGATCTTTTTTAGCTTTTTCAGCTGCATCCTTTAAACGTTGAAGAGCCATCTTATCTTTCGAAAGGTCAATGCCATTATCTTTTTTGAATTCAGCTACAAGGTAGTCAATAATAACTTGGTCAAAGTCATCTCCACCAAGACGATTGTCTCCCGCTGTAGAACGTACTTCAAAAACGCCATCTCCTAATTCTAGGATAGAAACGTCAAAAGTACCTCCTCCTAAATCATATACAAGAATCGTTTGATCTTCTTCCATTTTATCCAAGCCATACGCAAGAGCTGCAGCTGTCGGCTCATTAATAATACGCTCTACTTCTAGGCCAGCAATTTTTCCCGCATCTTTCGTTGCTTGACGCTCTGCATCATTGAAATAAGCTGGTACTGTAATAACAGCTTTTTCTACTTTTTCACCTAAATAATCTTCAGCATAGCCTTTAATATATTGTAAAATCATTGCTGAGATTTCTTGTGGTGTATATTCTTTTCCTTCTGCTTCGATTTTATGGCTTGTTCCCATATGACGTTTTACAGATATAATCGTATTTGGATTTGTGATGGCTTGGCGTTTAGCAACCTCACCTACTTGTTTTTCCTCGTTTTTGAACGCAACTACTGACGGTGTAGTACGTCCTCCTTCAGGATTTGGAATAACCTTTGGTTCTCCACCTTCTAGGACCGCTACACATGAGTTTGTTGTACCTAAGTCAATCCCTATAATTTTGCTCATGTTTTTTTCCTCCTTTTATGTCTATATGTAAGTTTTATTGGTTTACTTTTACCATGGATGGTCGTATAACACGATCCTTTAACTTAAATCCTTTTTGAAACTCTTCAAGTACAATATTACTTTCTTTTCCTGCTTCTTCGGCTTGCATTACAGCTTGATGCAAGTTTGGGTCAAAAGGTTGATCGACTGCTTCAATAGCCTCTAGTCCTTCTTTATTTAATGCGTCTACCAAGCTTCGGTAAACCATCTCCATTCCTTGAAGAAGGGATTTCGTTTGCTCATTATCCGCTTGCATTTTTAACGCTCGCTCGAAATTGTCTAGTGCTGGGAGAATGTCAGAAATGACACTTTGAGCTCTATATTTTTCACTCGCCTCACGGTCTAATGTCACGCGGCGACGGAAGTTATCAAAATCAGCGCGAAGTCGAAGATAACGTGCTTCAGCTTCTTCTAGTTTCTCTTCCAATTCCACTACTACTGAAGAAGAGCTTTCAGGTTGAACCTCGTCTTCGTTTACTTCATCAAAAATCGGTTCAACAACTTCATCAGACTTAACGTCAACGTCTTCAACTTGTTGCTGTTCATTTTTTGTTTCTTCATTCATGTGTATCACCTCCTTGAAAGGAAATTTCGATTCTTTATGAAAAGTTATGCAAGTTTTAAGCCCCTGTTTGAAAGGACAGGGGATTAGCTATCGCTTATCTTTACCAATATTTCCAGTCTCATTCGCTTTGATACAGCTTCGTTAATGCTTTTGACATATCTGTTGTAATCAAGTTAAGAAGGCTAATGACTCGTGAGTATTCCATTCGAGTTGGGCCTAAAATGGCTATGGTTCCCACTTGATTATCCCCAATTGAATAAGAAGCTGAAATCAAACTACAATCTTCCATAGCGCTTGCATCATTTTCTTTCCCGATTTTCACTTGAATACCATACGGTAGCTGTCGAATGATTTTATAAAATCCCTGCTCTTGTTCAATCATGTTAAATAGCTTTTTTACTTTGTTGACATCATGAAATTCAGGTTGATTTAGCATATTCGTTTTACCGCCAAAGAATAGCTTCTCATTTAACGGTATGTTTAGTGCTTCTGAAATGGACAGCAACATTTTATCATAACGTTGAATATGTTGTTTTAGAAGGACAGCCACTTCCTTATAGATTTTGTCATGCAAATCTACGAGCGGAATACCTACTAATCGTTCATTTAAAATATTGGCCATTTTTTCTAAATCACTTGAATCTACTCCAACAGGGAGTGTAAACATTTTATTTTCAACATGACCCGTATTGGTGACAATAATGGCAATGGCTGTTTTCGAGTTTAGTGGAACAATTTGAAGACTTTTCACTTTATTCTCACGTACATACGGGCCTAAAGCAATGGCCGTATAATTGGTCAAATCTGAAAGGATACCGGCTGACTTTTGGACAACCTTTTCCATTTCAAATATTCTTTCTGCGAAAACAGATTGTATTTCCTGCATGTCATTTTGATCTAGCTTGTGGGGAGAAAGTAAATGATCAACATAATATCGATAGCCCTTTTCAGAAGGGACGCGCCCAGAAGATGTATGAGTTTTTTCAATAAAGCCCAATTCTTCTAAATCCGCCATTTCATTGCGGATCGTAGCAGAGCTGTATTCTAAATCTTCCTTCTTTGATAAGCTTCTTGATCCCACAGGTTGAGCAGAATAAATAAAATCATCAATGATAATTTGCAAGATCAATAATTGGCGATCCGTTAACATTATTCATCACCTCTGTTAGCACTCTTTCTTCCCGAGTGCTAAATCTAATAATAAATTATCAAAATGACAATCAACTGTCAATGGTTTGAGCTTATTGTAAAAAAGATTGGAACACTTCGTTTCCTAAAAGCTTTCCCTGCTTTGTTAGCTTTAAAAAGTCATCCTGTTCCTTAAGTAACCCTTGGCTTACTAACTTGTTAATGGATGATGGAAAAACTTCCTTAACATCTAAGCCATATTTATGTTCGAATTTTTGTTTCGATACCCCTTCTATTTTCCTTAGCCCTAAAAACATTTCTTCTTCCATTTTTTCTTGCTTTGTCACGATGTTCTCTTCAATAAAAGGAAGGGTTCGTTCCTTTAATGGATCCATGTATTTTTTTAATGGTCCATAATTAGAGCGTCGAATTCCATTCATATACCCGTGCGAACCAGCTCCAAACCCATAGTATTCCTCGTTATTCCAATAAACTAAATTATGCTTACTCTCATAACCCGCTTTCGCAAAATTACTAATTTCATATTGATGCAAGCCATGTTTGTGCATTTTTTCCATTAATAACTCGTACATTTCAGCCTCTTTGTCTTGACTAGGTAAAGAAAGCCTGCCTTTTTGCATTAAATTATAAAAAACGGTTTTAGGTTCTACGATTAGGCTATAGCTAGAATAATGGGGCAAATCTAACTCTAAGGCCATGTTGATAGTCTCTTCAAAATCAGACAATGTTTGAGTTGGCAAACTATAGATTAAATCGATACTAATATTTTCAAATCCAATAGCCTTAGCGGTAGAAATGGATGAATATACCTCTTCAACTGTATGCGTCCGTCCTATTTTCTTTAATAAATCATTATTAAAAGATTGAACTCCGAAGCTTAGTCGATTGACGCCATGTTTTTGTAATACCAATAGTTTATCTTCCGTTAATTCTCCAGGATTCGCTTCAAATGTAAACTCACCTTGATCAAAAGGTAAATGACGTCGAATACTTTGGCAAAGAACATCAAGTTGTACTGCACTTAATGCAGTCGGTGTTCCACCTCCAACAAAGATTGTTTTCACTATATCAGAAGGGAATTTTTGTAAAGTTAACTGCATTTCTAAATCTAAGAACGATAAATATTCATTTACCGGTTGCCCTTTTAAATATACTTTATTGAAATCGCAATAGTGACAAATGTGTTGACAAAATGGAATATGAATATATGCAGAAGAAATCATTTTCTTCCCTCTCTTTTAAATAAAATTAGAACGTGGCAAAGTGGTTCTTTCACTAATTCGTGGAAAAAAATCATACTCGCCATACACTTTCTATTAATACGTAAAAATCTATTTATCCTACATAGAAAAAAGGGGTGGAAGCTAATGCTTTCCCCCTCTTTTTATTTACTTATTAGAATTGTCGTCCAGATTTAAGACGGCCATAAACGCTTCTTGTGGTACTTCAACAGAACCAACTTGTTTCATCCGTTTCTTTCCTTCTTTCTGTTTTTCAAGAAGTTTACGTTTACGTGAAATGTCTCCACCATAACATTTAGCTAACACATTTTTTCTCATCGCTTTAATGGTGGAACGAGCAACTATTTTATTGCCAATTGCTGCTTGAATAGGTACTTCAAACTGCTGTCGAGGAATAAGCTCTTTAAGCTTCTCCACAATCACTTTCCCTCGCTCATAAGCAAAGTCTCGGTGGACAATAAAACTCAAAGCATCGACTTGTTCAGTGTTTAATAAAATATCCATCTTAACAAGGCGTGACTCTTTATAACCAATCAGCTCGTAATCAAATGAAGCGTACCCTTTTGTACTTGATTTGAGCTGATCAAAGAAGTCATAAACGATTTCAGATAGAGGAATTTCATAAATAATGCTTACGCGGGTTTCATCTAAATATTGCATGTCAATGAAAATACCTCGTTTACTTTGGCATAATTCCATCACAGCCCCAACATAATCGTTTGGAACCATAATGGTTGATTTCACATATGGTTCTTCAATTTTCAAAACGGTTTGTGGGTCTGGCATTGCGGATGGGTTATCCACTTTCATTATCTCACCATCTGTTAAGTGAACATCATAAATTACACTTGGTGCAGTTGTAATTAAATCAATTTTGAATTCACGTTCGATACGCTCTTGAATAATTTCCATATGAAGTAAACCTAAGAACCCACAACGGAAACCAAATCCTAATGCTTGAGATGTCTCTGGTTCATATTGTAAAGCAGAATCGTTTAATTCTAATTTTTCTAAGGCTTCACGTAAATCATTATATTTAGCAGAATCAATTGGATATAGTCCACAATATACCATTGGGTTTAACTTACGATACCCTGGTAGTGCTGTATCTGCAGGGGTAACAGCGCTTGTTATCGTATCCCCAACTCGTGTATCTCCGACGTTTTTGATTGAAGCGGTTAAAAAGCCAACATCTCCTACCGTCAATATATCACGAGGAGTTGATTTCGGTGTAAACACACCAATTTCATTTACTTCAAATTCTTTTCCTGTTGCCATCATTTTGATTTTATCGCCTTTTTTAATAGATCCTTCTACAACACGAATGTATGCAACGACACCTCTATAAGCATCGTATAAAGAATCGAAAATCAACGCTTTTAATGGGGCATCGGGATCACCTTGAGGCGCTGGTACCTTTTCTACCACTTGTTCCAAAATGTCTTCTATTCCTATTCCGGCTTTTGCAGAAGCTAACACTGCTTCAGAAGCATCTAAACCGATGACGTCTTCTACTTCTTGACGTACTCTTTCAGGGTCAGCTGCAGGAAGGTCAATTTTATTAATGACTGGTAATATTTCCAAATCATTATCTAACGCAAGATAAACATTTGCTAATGTTTGTGCTTCTATCCCTTGTGCAGCATCTACAACGAGAACAGCTCCCTCACATGCTGCAAGACTACGCGAAACTTCGTATGTAAAATCTACATGCCCTGGGGTATCAATTAGATGAAATATGTAATCTTCACCATTTTTAGCTTTATAATTTAATTGAACAGCATTTAACTTGATCGTAATTCCTCGCTCACGCTCAAGGTCCATCGAATCAAGCAGTTGCTCTTTCATTTCACGAGAAGTTAGAGCATTTGTCTTTTCTAAAATCCGATCCGCTAAAGTAGATTTCCCATGATCGATGTGGGCAATAATCGAGAAATTTCTTATTTTCTGCTGTCTTTTTATTTTTTCTTCACGGTTCATTTCAGTTCACTCCTGTTAATCGACACATGTACACTATTCTGAATTATATCAGTACAAAACATAAGATTCAACTAAAAGCGGAGGCTGTTAATCATAAACAAGCATCTATTTATTAATCTAGTAAATAGATGCTTCGCGTTATAAATAGAAGAATGGACATTGTGTAAACCGACTTCCTTCAAGGATAAATAGCTGTCGATAAAATGATTTTTTTCATAGGAAGGAGGATACAGTCTCAATTATTACATTGATTACAGTAGATACAGCTTCTGCCAGTCCTTTTCCTATCGAAGAGAAGAAGTTGAAAGATTTCATTTCTTCAAGCTTTTCTTGTTTTTCAAAGATTGTCTCATTTGGATAACCTTCCTCTTCTCCTATAGAATAGTGAATGGAAGGATCCGCTAAAAGATAACCATCGTCATTACTCATTCCGCTTGAGGCTACTTGCATCCCAATGAGCACCCCTATAAATAACGTTGTCATGAGTACAATACATTTAGTAAGAAATGTTGTCATTCTTTTGCAACCTCCATTCATCAAGACTGACTCCTACGTTTGTCTATCTTCTATTCATTACTAGGAGCAGATACTTTCTCAGCCTGCCAATAGTACTCGGCAAATACTTTTGCAAAGGCTTCTGCTGTTCGATTTAATTCTTCAAAGGTATTATCTACCCCACCAAACTCGATAAGCATGGCATTTCCAGATAAATCTTGATTGTACTTTCCATTTATCCCTGGTCCAGATTTTTCAAGAACTCCACGAGATAAACCTGGGTATTGTTTTTCTAACAAATTATGAAGATCGGTGGCGACCTTTAAGTTTTCTTCATAATTCGCATGTTCCTTACCGACAACAAAAAATAGCTTTGCATAATCCTGGTCACCAATCGTTTTCGTCGTAAATTCTCGCCGCTGAGAATCACGATGAATATCGATAAAATACATTAAATCTTCATGTTCCTGCATAGAAGCCTGTACGACCGTTCGTGATTCATTATAAGACTGACTAAACGGCTTTCCCTTTTCGACTAATTTCGTGTTGATGTCAGTAGGATCAGAAATCGTTCCTACCCCTAAATCTTCGAGCTCCGCCCTTAATGTTTCACCTATTTTGGTTACATTCAGTTGAGAATGATAAGCTCTATCCGGGTCTGTCTGCCCTTTTAAATACGGAAGAAAAGACTCTCTAGTATGGGAAAAATAGATATAAACCTTTTTTTCATCGACACTGTTAGATTCACCAGGTATATCTGTTGGAATGCCATCTGTATTTTGAAGCTCTGCTTCATTCTCAAATGTCCCTTCAGGAGGCTCTGATTCGATTGGCAAATTGGTGTAATCGGTCCCTTCACCAGCTACTAAAATTTTTCCATCAAATATTGAAAAGCCTGGGAGCTCTCTCCCTAAAAAGCTTCGCGGGTCTTCAAAACGTATATTTGTCGTCAACGATACGACTATATCTGAAACACTTGGCCACTCTGTCTCATCAGTTAGGCTACTTTCGTAAATTCGATTTTCTAGCGCAAAAAGACGAAACAGCGATGCACCGGAGAGATTTTCGGTTGCTCGGTGAACAGAATCGGATGTAATTCGGTATTCAGGCTTTAAGGAGGTTAAAAAGCCTGACAGCAAAAAAACGGAAAGGAGTGAAGCGCTCAAGAGAAAGATACCTTTAGCAATGGTTGTGATGTTTATTAATATAATTGGATGCGACGTCTTAAAAGATTTCATGATTCCACCCTCTCTAATTAACTCTATTAAAAGCTATGTTGTTACTAGAGAAAGTAGAACCGATATTTACCTTTATACTCTACCTCGTTTTATACCCTGTATTGCTTTGATTAACTGCGTCGTGAAGAGCGGCATTTAAGCCATTTGCAATTAAATTCGCCATATCTTCAATGAAAACATCGACCTCTTTTGGTGTTACCATTAAGTTATGTCCGATTGGTGCTAACACTTCATGAATGAGCTTTCTCTTTTCTTGTTCTTCTAACGTTCCAACCATACCTAAAAAAGTTTTTCGCTGTTCTTCAGGGGGTAAATCCTCTTCAGTAAATTTTTTCTTCTCACCGAAGGTCATTCCAGCTGGAACGAGCGAACGAGAAGGTTTCTCCCCTTCTTTCATCTCTCTGCCGAAATGTTTTAATAAATAATCTACTGTATCACTAGCAATAGTTACTGCATCGACAACCGTAGGGACTCCAACCGCAATAACAGGTATACCTAACGTTTGATCACTTAGTTCCTTACGTTTATTCCCCACTCCAGAGCCAGGGTGAATGCCAGTATCCGATATTTGAATAGACGCATTGACTCTTTCAACATTTCTCGCTGCTAAGGCATCGACTGCAATAATAAAATCAGGCTTTGTCTTTTCAACAACACCGCAAACAATATCACTTGTCTCAATCCCCGTAATCCCCATAACACCTGGAGAAATTGCACTTATTGGTCGATATCCTTCTTCAACGTTTTCTGGTTGCAGGGCATATAAATGTTTTGTCACAAGAATGTTCTCACATACAATCGGACCTAAAGCATCTGGAGTTACATTCCAGTTCCCTAATCCAACTATTAAGCCACTGGCCTCCTTTGAAATGCCTTTTCTCTTTAAAAATTCACTAAATTCTTCAGCAAACACCTCCCCTACTTTTTGTTGCATATCTGTATTTTCTTCACGAATTCCTAGTGCTTCAATGGTTAAATAGTGACCGGCTTTCTTTCCAATCACCTCTTCTCCCTCTGGGGTTATCTTAATCGTCGTAATCGTAACACCCATTTTCTCTCGTTCTTCAATGAGAACTCCTTTTAGATGAGTACGATTCGTTTCAACACCTTGTTTTTCATTTTCTTGCAGTGTCATCTCCCTAGCTTCAACTGCTAAATCTGTTCGAACCGAATAACGGGATAAATCTAGTTCATTTTTTTTCACAACGTATTCCACCTCCACATTTAGATAAATCATGCTTTTTTCAGTTTGCCCTGCTCCTTTTTCTTCATTCATATCAATGCTTTCTAAAGGAAGAGTATTGCATTCCACTCTATCGTTTGGTAAAATATCATTTGTTCTCATTCAAAATGAAAAATGTAATCATCGAGTAAAATAGATCTCGATCGCTTTTTAGGAGGTGACAGGAATGCCAAATATTAAATCTGCCATCAAACGCGTAAAAACTAGTGAAGCTCGTCAAGCGCAAAACGCTACGGTAAAATCTTCCATGCGTACAGCAGTTAAGAAATTCGAAGCAGCAGTTGTTAACAACGAAAGCAACAAAACTGAACTTCTTAGCGATGCAGTAAAGCAATTAGATAAAGCAGCTCAAAAGGGTCTAATCCATAAAAACACTGCTGATCGTACAAAGTCTCGCTTAATGAAGAAAGTTAACGCATAATAAACGAAAAAACGATCCAATTGGATCGTTTTTTTTGTCTTTTTTACATTTTATTCCAAGTGCAATTACGTCAGTCTTGTCCCTTATAAATTATGCAGTTGTAGTAAAATCAATTCAACAATCATTTCTTTCTTTTTCCTACCCGTCTTCATGTCATAATCACCTTCAGATAATAAGAGCATGACTTTACCTAACTGTTCATCTGAAAAAGCTTTAGCTTGTCCAGCTGCCAATTTTACCCGAAAAGGGTGAACTTTTAAGAAGGAAGCAATTTTTTGTTGGCCATATCCTTTTCTGGATAATTCTTTGACTTGATAGATTAAGCGGAATTGGCCGGCGATAATGGATAATATTTTTATTGGTTCTTCATTTTGCTTCAATAGGTCATAGTATATACGTAGAGCTTGTTCTGTTTCACCATGAATCACTTTATCCACAAGAGCAAATATATTTTGTTCTAATGAACGTGCTACAAGCTGATTGACGATCTGTGTATCGATGCGTTTCGTTTTATTCACAAATAAGGATAATTTATCGATTTCACTTGTAAGCATCATTAAATTGGTACCAGACAAAGTTAATAATAGCTCAATCGCTTCTTCATCAATTTCCCCACCGTTTAAAGACACTCTCTCTCGAATCCACCTCTTCAATTCATGCTCGTTTAGCTTCTTTGCTTCCAAAACCGTCGCAGTTTTTTTTAACGTTTTCGTTATCTTTTTCCGTTCATCCAGTTTTTCGTATGGGGCTACAATAACAAGGATGGTGTACGGTGCAGGGGAATGAAGGTACTGCTCAAGCTTTGAAATGTTATGTTCTACTTTTTCTTTTATTTTTTCAGATGTGAGAAAAGCAGGATTATGTAAGGTGACTACTCTTCTTTCCCCCATAAAAGGGAAAGTTTCCGCATCCTCAAGCGCTACTTCTACTGGTGTTTCCAACAAATCATAGGAGGCAAAATTAAAATCCATTTCTTCTTGGGAGAGTGCATTTTGAATCAGCTTTTGCTTCGTTTCATTGATAAGAAAGTCCTCTGTACCATATAATAGATAAAGGGACGAGAATTTTTTTCGTTCTAAGTCTTTCCATATAGTTGTAACCACTATTAACCGCTCCAAATTATAGTTTATCTTTCATTTATAATGGTAAGGAAGCGCAGAGGATAAATCAAGGGGTAAGAGGGGTACCTTGTCTAGAAGGCCCCCCCCTAAATCTATATAAACGTCAAGAAACAAGACCTAGGATTCCTCTTTCTTGACGGTATCTCCCTTGGTAAGCTTATTTTAACCCCCTTAGAATAAACTATAGGTGTAAACTCTTTCTAGTAAAGGAAAATGTGAAGAGAAGTATAGATTTTTTAAAGACAATCCTCTATACTAAAATAGAAATAGGAGGGGTACTTGTGAACCAATTCGAAAAAAATGTTCAATCAAAACGTAATGATGCTGTTGATTCAGGTGTTGGATTTATAGTATCTTTTGGGTTCTTTGCTACAATGTTTGCCATTGCAACATTGATTCAATTTTTAGGATCTTAATAACGATGGAAGGGAGTTCGTAAATACGAACTCTTTTTTCATTATTGTTACAGTATTCTATGGGAGAACCGTATAAAACGTTCCACTATTTCCGGCATATTCATAATGAATCCCCCCTTGTTTTGCTGTAATAAAAACCTTTGACTTTTCAGATTGCAACCTGGAAAGGACCGCTTCATGTGGATGACCAAATTGGTTATTATTCCCTGCTGAGATGATTGATACTTGAGGAGTTAACGACTTGATAAATTCTTCCGTTGATGACGTATCACTCCCATGATGCCCAACTTTTAAGACATCAATATCAAGCTCCCATTTCTGAAGTAATTGCCTCTCCCCCTCTTCTTCTAAATCACCTGTAAATAGCCATCGTTTCCCTCCTAGTTCCGCATATATAACGAGCGAGTCATTATTCCCTTCATAATGCTCCTCAAAGGGTGAGACAACCAAGAAAGAACCTCCTGAATTCGTCCATGTTTCTCCTGCTCTCACCTGTAAAATAGGGATTTGTTTGCTAGCTGCTTTGCTAGCTATTTTGTTCATTTCAACATTATCTAACGATGACGGACTTATTACGATCTCCTTTACAATAAACTCCTCCATGACTGCAGTCGCTCCTCCAATATGGTCAAAATCATTGTGCGTTAAAATTAACTTATCGATTCTTTTTACACCTTTGCTTTTTAAAAACGGAACGATAATGGCCTCTCCCACATCGTATGTTGAACTACTGTTATAAGGCATCATCCCTCCTGTATCTATTAAGTAGTTCCCTTTGTTAAACGGCAGTTTAATAAAAATACTATCCCCCTGACCAACATCTAAGAAAGCTACCTCTCCCTTTGGAGATAAAAAGGGGAGAATAAAGGAAAGAAAAAAGAATGTGCAACATAAGATAAAAAGGTAAAGGGTCTTGCCCTTTTCCCAAAAATAAAAGAATGAAACAATTAAGCATAAACAAAAGAAAAGAAGGGGAATCGAAGGTTTACCGAGTAAGACTGTCGAGTACGGAATTGAACTTATCATAATAGACATATCTTCCATTATCTTTATAGATTGTTCTAATGGATAGATTATCCTATCCGATAAAGTCGGAATCATTAAACTAATGAAGAAAGTGAGATAGCAAAGAGGTAAAATAATAAAGGAAAAGAAAGGAACATACACTAAATTAGTGATTAAGCCTATAATCGAGACCTCATAAAAATGAAATAAAATAATCGGTAACGAAGAGATCGTTGACACGACACTTACTCTCCACATCACAGTAAAATAAGGTTTTCCTTGGAAGAGCTTTCGTGAGGATAAAATTAATGCAAAGCAAACGCAATAGGACAACTGAAACCCAGGAGACAGAATCAGTCGTGGGTCGTACAAAATATTCAACACTAAACTAAGACACACAGCCGCTAAACTATTTATATTAAGTTTGATTAGAGAAGAGATGAGAATAAGCATTAGCATAACCGTTGCACGTACAACAGGAGGAGCAGCTCCTGTAAATAGAGCAAACAATGGTAAAAAGAATAACAGCACTACTTTTATATCACGGTGAGTCATGCCAAATCGCAGAAAAACATAATAACAAATTCCTGTAATGATTCCTACATGTAACCCTGAAATTGCTAACAGATGTATGACACCAATTCGTTGAAACGCTTTGTAAATATCTTCTGAAAGCTCCGAGCGATCACCCATAATCAATGCCAATGCTACTGGACTAGCTTGACCAAAATGACTCAAAATAAATGATTTAGCTCGATCTCTCCATTGATTAATGAATATAGAAAGACTCTTTCCATCTTTTTGACAAACAGCATGATGTACTTCAAGGGTCCAATACACCTGTTGATTTCGCAAGTATTGCCTATAATCAAATGCATTCATATTTGATGGCTTCTTCGCCTTTTCTAATTTCCCCTCTACTTGACATTTTGAACCTATTGGAAAGGATAAGTTGTTAACGGAATGTTCTGTTACATTAGGAGAAGAATAAGTAAGCAGAAAACGTTCTTTTGTCGTATAAACAATTCCCCTTAAATTATCGTCCTGTTGTTGAAGAGGCTCTTTTACGAAAATGGTAAACGAGGTTTCATTACCGTTGTATGAGGAGATTTGGTTAGCGTCGATATATTCAGTATATTCGTAACCAATAATAAACGAAGCAATTAAAAGTGGTACAGCAGTTAGAGGCATTTTTTTAAAGAGGATAACGAGAAGGAAGAAACAAAGTAACATAAATCCCCCTCCAGCAGTTAGCTGAAGGGATACTCCAATAACAAAGGAGAAAGTGATATATACATAAAATATCATGCACTTCAGCTTGAAAAGAGCTGCAAAGCTCTTTTCTTAAGTGTTGATAGCGATTCATCTGAAGTTCCATTTGTTTCAACTTCTAATAAGAGTTCATTTACCAGTTCTTCTTTTTGAACGGATTGAGGATCAAGTTGATTTTGCTGAAATGGAACATGCTGCACAGTTACTCCTGCTAGGTTAAATAATTCCATCGTATACGGATGATTTTTATAATTTTGAGCATAGTATACTGTTTGAATACCAGCTTGAATGATCGATTTCGCACATTGCAAACAAGGGAAATGGGTGACATATATTTCAGCCCCTTCGGTTGGCACCCCGAATTTGGCACATTGTAAGACAGCATTCATTTCCGCATGTATCGTTCTGACACAGTGATTATCAATGACATAGCAACCATGGTCGATACAATGATCTCCTCCCGTAATGGATCCATTATATCCACCTGCAATGACCCGTTTATCCCTTACAATCGTGGCACCAACAGCTAACCTTGTACAAGTACTTCGTAATGATAGTAAATGGCTTTGAGCCATAAAATATTCATTCCAGGAAATTCTATTCATGTTTTTCCCCTTTCATTTCATTATCTTTAGTGTAGCGAGTATTAGAAGACATCGTCAATATACTTTTTTAGTTGATTGAAACATCCTCTCTTATTTGAAAAAGCATTTTTTCACCGATTCCAGGAACATTTTGGAGATCGTCAACGCTTTCAAATGGACCATTGTCTTCACGATACTTGATAATGGCTTCTGCTTTAGATGGACCAATTCCCGAAAGAGTTTCTAACTCTTCTTTTGTCGCTACATTAAGATTAAGTGTAGTCCCTTGTGAAGTTCCTCCATCTATCACCTCTCCCTTTTTAGGTATGGTGATAACCATTTCATCTCTTACTTTTTGGGCGTAATTAATCATTGAAGCGTCCGCTTGATTCGTAAGCCCACCAGCTTTCTTTATAATATCAATGACTCGTTCATTCACCATCATTTCATACACTCCTGGGTGAGTCACTTCACCCTTCACATCAACCATTAAAACTTCCTCTGTATGTTGATTTACTTCCTCTGTTTCTTGTAATACAGGCGGTAAAACTTCGATATTCCTTTTCTCTTTAACGGCTGTTTCATAATAAATTAAAAAAACTACAATGAATAAGGTTCCAAATAAGATTGGCTTTTTGTACAGCAGTATCCATTCTTTCATATTCTAATTCACCTCCATTAGCATAAATAGAACGAATACGACATAGATTGTATGAGAGAATGTGGATATAGAAGGAGGGGATTCAGCATGAAAATTGGCATTATTGGTACGGGCAACATGGGAAAAATTATGATTGAGGCTCTTGTAGAATCGGAAGCTATTTCTCCTTCCCAACTTTATATTACTAATCGGAGCATCCATAAGGCAAAGAATATTCAAAAGGATATCCCGTTAATAACCGTTTGCAAATCCATTTCGGATACCATCCAAATGGCAGACCTTCTGTTTCTTTGTGTTAAGCCGGTAGATATGTTCCCGATATTGTTTAAACATAGGCATCTTTTCTCAAATAATAAATGCCTTGTGTCCATTACAAGTCCAGTAAGTGTGAAGCAACTAGAGTCAATCGTAGATTGCTCCTGTGCTCGAATGATACCGAGTATTACCAATCGCGTATTAGCGGGGGTTTCCCTTTTATCATTTGGGGAAAATTGCTCAACCAATTGGAAATTAACTTTAACAAGCTTAGCAGATAATATTTCGATTCCTGTTGAAATCGAAGAAGAAATTACGAGGGTAGCTTCTGATATTGTCAGTTGTGGACCAGCCTTTTTCAGCTATATCACACAACGCTTTATCGATGGGGCTGTAGAGGAAACGAAAATATCCCAACAACAAGCCACTCTTCTAGCATCACAAATGCTTGTTGGTCTAGGGGATTTATTAAAGAAAAACGTGTACACATTACCATCGCTTCAAGAAAAGGTTTGTGTAAAAGGAGGAGTTACGGGAGAAGGAATAACTGTATTGGAAAGAGAGATAGGGGATATGTTTAATCAGTTATTTCAAGCTACACATAAAAAATTTAAGGAAGATGTACAAGAAACAAACAAACAATTCAACGCTTGATAGTACTATTCGATGCCACTCTTTAAATTCCTGCCGATAAAAAAGAAGAACCTAAACAACTAGGTTCTTCTTTTTTGACACACAAAAAACATCCTTTCAGCTTGATCAAAAGCTTCATTATGATAAAAATCATAATAGATGTCCTTAACTTCAAACCCCACGGCTTTAAGCCATTCTTGATATCGTTCTGAAGTAAATGTTCGCTGTACATGAATTTCATCAAACCGTTCATATTGACCACTTTCTTCTAGAGCAAAAAACGTTAAGTCATGTTCGACACTTAATGGCCATTCTCCAGGAAGGCAATCCCAAATAAAAGAAACTAAGTCATCTCGTTCAGTAAATGTGTTTCCCATAAAAATGGAGTTCACTTTATAGGGAGTATGTACATCAAATATAAATAGACCTTCATTATCTAGGTGCTCATAAACCCGTTGAAAGGTTGACTGAATACTTTCTTCATTCGTTATGTAATTTAAGGAATCACAATAAATTGTAATTAAATCATACGCACCTAATCCCTCTAACTCGCTCATATTTTGTTGATAGAGAGAAAGTGATAACTTTTGTTTCGTCGATTTTTCTTGTGCCACCATTAGCATTTCTTCCGATAAGTCTACCCCAGTAACAGACCATCCTTCTTTAGCAAAACGACATGACATCTCTCCAGTCCCACACGCTAAGTCTAACACCTTTTGAGGCGTTATTTGATGTTCTTGAAGTCTCGCCAGTGTAAAAGTCATCCATTCCTCATAAGGGACATCACTCATTAAATAGTCATAAACATAAGCAAATTTCCCGTAACTCATTTTCCTGTCTCACTCGCAAATTCAACGTAAGGAGCATCCCCCCATAAACGTTCTAAATGGTAATAATCTCTTTCATCTTTGTGAAATATATGAGCTACCACATCACCTAAATCCACTAATACCCACCTGGCTTCATCAAACCCTTCCACTCGTTTCACAGTTTGCTCTCTTTCTTCAGCCAGATCTTTTATTTCACGTGCTATAGCTTGAACTTGCTTGTCAGAATTACCATGACATATTAAGAAATAATCCGCTATAAGGGAAATACCTTGCATATTTAAGGCCACGATATCTTCAGCCCTTTTATTATCTACAGCTTCGTATACTACATTCAATAACTCATCACTCTTCACTATACTTTCACTCCTTTATTTACTAAATAATTATACGCTTCAAATGTCTCAGGAAAAATAGGAGCCCCTTTTAAAAGAAGGTATGTCATCGTGTTTTTTAATGCAAATAATAAAGCTTGATCAATATCTTTTTCAGCTAATTTTCTAGCTTCTCCAACGCCCGGGAAATCTCTACCTGGCTCGATATAATCTGCCACATAAATAATTTTCTCTAATAATGTCATATTTGGCCTTCCGGATGTATGGTATCGAATCGCTTTTAAAATGGTGTCTTCTGTAATTCCAGCCTCTTCCTTCACTAAATATGCCCCCACGGGTGCATGCCATAGCTCCTCATTATAGTCCAAAAGACGAGGATCTTCCTTTTCTTTTATCAAAATCGCTTTCATTTCTTTCTTGGGCCTAAATTTTGCGTAATCATGGAAAATTGCTGCTAGCTCAGCCTCTTTTTCCTTCACACCAAACGTTTTTGAAAGCGATACTGCCGTTTCTAAAACACCTAACGTATGTTGGTAGCGCTTTGGCGTTAATTGCGCTTTCACTATCCTAAGGGCCTCAGTACGATCCATACAATTTCTCCTCCTCGATAAAGGTCATGACAGAATCGGGAACAAGATATTTTATACTTTTCCCTTCTTTACATTTTAATCGAATAGCACTTGAGGAGATTTCGAAATTTGGTACCTCGATCATCTCAATTGAGAAGGGAGTCTTTATTGAATGTCCTGGTCGATTGACACCCACAAACGAAACCATTTTCATTAATTCGTCTATTTTATACCAAGTTTGTAGCGACTCCACCATATCTCCACCAATAATAAAATAATAATCAATCGTAGAATGTTGTTCCTTAAGTAAATGGATCGTATCAACTGTATAAGACTTGCCTTCACGTTCTAATTCAATCGGCTGCACATAAAAGGAAGGGTGAGATTGAACAGCAAGCTCTACCATTTTTCTTCTTTGTTCATTACTTATATGACCCTTCACTTCTTTATGGGGTGGGTTTCCATTTGGCATAAACCAAATTTCATCAAGGTTTAACTGCCCCAATGCTTCATTAGCTATAACTAAATGTCCGATATGGGGTGGGTTAAATGTCCCCCCCAGTAAACCTACTCTTTTCTTCATTTCTTCACCTTAAGAAGGAAGAACAATTTGTTTATTTTCTTTAGACTGTTTATATAAGACAATCGTATTTCCAATTATTTGAACAACTTGTGCATGAGCACCCTTAGATAAATCTTGCGCGACATCATTTCGGTCTTCATCACAATTTTGTAAAATGCTTACTTTAATTAATTCTCTACTCTCTAGCACATCATCGATTTGTTTTATCATATTTTCATTAACTCCGCCCTTCCCAACTTGAAAAATCGGTGTAAGGTGATGAGCTTTTGATCGTAAGAATCGTTTTTGTTTACCTGTTAGCATTGTCATTTCCTCCTAGTTGATTTAAAACCACTTGCTTCATCTTCATAGTATTAGGTTGAATACCTGTCCATTTTTCGAAAGCGAGAGCTCCCTGATGAACAAACATTCCTAAGCCATTTTGCACTTGTGCTCCTTGCTTTCTTGCTTCCTGTAAAAACTTCGTTTCACTTGGATTGTATATTATATCTACTATAAATGCAGATTTTTTTAACTGTCTCACTTCCATTGGGCTTTCCTCAATATAAGGATGCATGCCAATTGACGTCGTTTGAATAATCACATCATATCGGTTTAGATGCTTTTCAGCAATCTCAAGAGAAAGAGCTTTCCCTTTTAGGGGAAAAGGACATTTTTGTAACATTTCCTCTGCTTTTTCAACTGTTCGATTTGTTATGTCAATATGAGCAATCCCCTTATTCGCCAGTGAATAAACTATTGCTTTGGCTGCTCCTCCTGCTCCAACCACCAATACAGAATCCTCATTACAAACCGTCTTTTCTAACGATGAGATGAATCCATCTCCATCCGTATTATACCCAATTAAGCTATCTCCTTCACGAACCACAGTATTCACTGCACCAATAGCTTTGGCAAGTGGGTCAACCTTATCTAATAATGGCAATATACTTTCCTTATGAGGGATAGTAACATTAAACCCTTCTACCCCCAGCGCTTTCATCCCTTTAATAGCAACTTCTAAGTCTTTTCTCTTTATATGAAAAGGATGATAATAACCTTTTAAATGATGGGCTGAAATAATAGCATTATGCATAAGAGGAGACATTGAATGAGCAATTGGGTCTCCAATTACCCCAAACAATCTGTTCATACTATCCCCTCCTTTAAATTAATGATTTACGCTTAAATACACTTACCCCTCTTGGGGCATAGGCAGCAACTTTAACACCTGGGTCATTTATCGTAATCCATCCTAATCCTGAAAATACAATGTCAGTCTTTCCTTCTTTAATCATAAACTCATGACGAATTAACTCAGGAAAATGTCCGACTTCCTTTGACCTAGGAGGAGTCAGCATTTCACCAACGTGATTATTGTATAGTTCATCTGCTTTTTCTAGTTTTGTTCGATGAATGTTGAGCTCATTTGATACATAACACACAAAAGGGGTTCGGTTTCCTGAGAGAAAATCAAATCGTGCTAGTCCCCCAAAGAAAAGCGTTTGCTCTTCATTTAATTGAAAAACCTTTGACTTAATTTCTTTCTTCGGTGTAATTACCTTTAAATCTTCTTTACCGATATAATGGGCCATTTGATGGTGATTAATGATTCCTGGAGTATCAATTAATGCTGTCCCATCATCTAAAGGGATTTCTATCATATCCAATGTCGTTCCTGGAAAATGAGAAGTAGTAATAACGTTTTCCTCACCTGAAACTTCTTTTATAATTCGGTTAATAAAGGTCGACTTCCCTACATTCGTACAACCTACAACATAAACATCTTTCCCTGCTCGATGAGTCTCAATTGCCTCTAAGGTTTGGGCAATATTTCTTCCTTTAGATGCACTAACAAGAAGTATATCGATTGGTTTTAGTCCGAGTGCTTTCGCCTCATGTTTCATCCAATTAATTACTTTATTTTCTTTTACTGATTTCGGTAATAAATCAACTTTATTGCCGATGAGTAAAATGGGGTTGTTGCCAACAAAACGATGTAATCCAGGTAACCAGCTTCCATTAAAATCGAATATATCAACAACCTTTACAATTAAGCCTTCTACTTCACCTAAGCCGTTTAATATTTTTAAAAAGTCATCGTCCGTTAGACTAACATCTTGAACTTCGTTATAATGCTTTAAGCGAAAGCAGCGTTGGCATATAATGGTTTCTTTCTGCAAAGCAGAGGGTGGAGAATAGCCCATTTCTTCTTTATTTGTCGTCTGAATTGTCACTCCGCACCCTACACATACTATATTTTGCTCACTCACGATTGTTCCTCCCAATTTAATAAACCTTTTCTTTTAAACCAAGACATAATTCTTCTTTCTACTCGCCGATTGAATTTCGTTACAAATCCATCAGTTTGTGCAACAGGAATGACAAGTATAGTATAAAAGCCATTGCGATTTCCACCTAATATGTCTGTTAATAATTGATCGCCTACGACTACCGTCTCTTCTTTATTTACATTCATCTCTTTTATTGCTCGTGAAAATGCTTTTCCCATTGGTTTTCGTGCTTTATAAATAAATGGAATTCCTAAAGGGTCTGAAAATGCTTTGACTCTTGCTTCGTTGTTATTAGAAACAATCGTTACTAGAATGCCCTCTTCTTGCATCCTTTTAAACCATTCCGTTAGTTTAGGCGTAGCATTTGGACGATCCCATTCAACTAACGTATTATCTAAATCCGTTATAACGGCTTTAATGCCTTGATTTTTTAGATCCTTTGGTGTTATTTGAAAAATATCCTTAACTTGCTTGTTTGGTAAAAACGATTTTAACACATTCACACCTCTTTATTATTATTTTTCTCATAAAGTGTATAGCTTATCTTTTTTCTTTGTTTACACCTACACTTGAACAAAAAATGATGTATCTAGAAACTCTCCCCTGTGTCCTATTCAATTATACATAACCTATAAAAAAATTCTATCTTACAACATACTTCATAGGCGAAACATAAAATTTTTCGACAAATTTCACTTTCTCTTTTATGTGGATAAAGTAATCCACATTTTACCACAACGATACATAAGCATTAATACTGCTTATGTACAATTTAACCACAACTTATCCACCAAAACCTGTGGATAAGAGAACGCTTGTTCCAATGTAAATAATTTGATAAAGTTAGAATACATCTTGATGAACTGGCATATTTATGTGCGATATAGCCAATTAGAACATTAATATTTATTGGAGGTGAAGGACCGTGCGCAAGCTTTCTGACGAGTTATTAGTTCAGTCTTATTACAAAGCGATAGAACTTCACTTAAGCCCAGACTTTATATCCCTAATTGAAAAAGAACTACAGCGACGTGGTCTTTATCAAGTGATGAAAGTGTCTTCATAAATAGAGATCCCTGTTGACTATTTCAACAGGGCTTCTTTTTATTTTGATAACTTCCCTATTGCTTGTCCCATTTGGATTGCCCTGTCCCCCTTAGGCAACATCGGAATAAACTGTCCTTTTTCAAATAATAAAACGACCGTAGAACCGAACGAGAAATATGCAACTTCCTCTCCCTTACGCCACTTGGACCGATCGTTCGTCACCTCAATTGAATTGACCCACATAGCACCTATCATTGCCATAGCTACGTTTTTAGACCCTTTTCTCAATTCAATGATTTTCCGAAAATTTTTACTCAATACAGCCCTTCCATATTTTAACCCCGCCTCATTAACAGGATAAGAATGTTTTCCTAAAGTATGATTAGCTACTACATCTGCCGAAAGAGGACTGTGAATGCGATGGTAGTGTGCAGGGCTTAAGTAGATAACGATAAAAGTTCCATTTTCGTATTGCCTAGCCTTCTCAGGACTTCCTAGCATTTCTTCAACTGAATATTCTTTATTTTTCACAATCATTTTTAATGATTGTGTAATATTTCCAGAGTGTTCAATAACCCCATCAACTGGACTGACCACCATTTCTTCTTCTGTGTGAACAGATCGAGCATCGATTTTTAGTTCACGAATGAAAAAATCATGTAGCGATGTAAATTGAGTGAGATTTTTTTTAATATCTGATTGAGAAATCTTATATAATTTAATATAAGCAGGAATCAATTTTTTACTAATAGATGATTGTACAAAGCGTTGTAATATCATTGAACTCCATCTCTTATTCGTCAGTTCAATAAGCGTTTGGTAAACGTATTTTTTCAAGCCTTTTCCTCCATTTTCAATTTGTGTCTTTCCACAATTGTTTCTTAGGTATATAATAAACTATTATTATACATTATTTTTACTTAAGGGTGTTCCCTTTTTAGGAGTGTGAGATATGTTCCTTTCACAGGTCATTGACAATACAGTTAGAAAGCTAAAAGCGCAAACCGCCAATGCACTAACGATTTTAAATTTATCTTTAGGTAGCTTTGCTATTATTAACATCATAGAAGGACAACTTCAATTAGGTGCAATACTAATATTTTTTGCTGCACTTGCCGACAGATTTGATGGTATGGCTGCAAGAAAACTCGGAATTGAGTCTGAACTAGGTAAACAGTTGGATTCTATGTGCGATATCATCTCTTTTGGAGTAGCACCTGCCCTTCTTATTTATTTAGGTGTCATTAATGAATTTGGAGCTCCTGCCATGTTTTTCACTGTTTTCTATATCGCATGCGGTGCCTTTCGACTTGCTCGTTTTAATATCGCAGAAAATGATGGTTATTTTTCAGGACTACCGATTACAGCTGCAGGTTGCTTTACCACAATTTTATTTATTGCTAAGTCTTATATCCCGTCACCTGTCATTTTATTTATCCTAATTGTATTATCATTTATGATGATCAGTAATTATCGATTGAAGAAAGTATAAAAGGATCCAGCCATTGGCTAGGATCCTTTTTAATACGAGCGGTATAAACACCAACCACCAAATAAAAAGAGCAAAATCAGCAAAACAACCGCTAAAGCGAAATAGTATCGCGAAGCATATCCCCTTACAGGCGGAGGATATGGATAATACACTGGACAAGGATAATAGACTGGACAGGAATAATACACGGCTCATTCCCCCTCATTTGTTTCAATACTATATGTCAATGAAGTAGATCTTGTATAGGCAATGAACATTGATGATGCTAAGAACTATATTTTTTCACCTAAAAATGCTTTCAACATCCAATTCTGTTTTTCTAGACTGGCATGAATGGCTAACAGCATATCACCGGTGGATTCATCGCCCGCTTCTTCAGCTAATTTCATTCCTTTTTTTAATTCCTCAATAATTAAAGTAAAATCTCCAACTAAACTCTTCACCATTTCCGCTGCTCCTTCATTGTTTCTTGCTTCTTGAATGGATGAATTTTTCAAACATTCTGATAAAGTTGCGACAGGTTCCCCCCCAATCGAGAGTAATCGTTCTGCAAGATCATCAATATACGTGCCCGCTTCATTATAGAATTCTTCAAATTTTTCATGAAGGGTAAAAAATTGATCCCCTTTTACATACCAATGGTAATTATGTAATTTCGTATAAAGCACCGTCCAATTTGCAATTTGATTATTCAAGCATTGTTTTAGTTTTTCCACGATATTTCCTCCCTGTTATTATTCATTCGTTAGTTTCTAACAAGGATGGTTGAAATATACTTTTCACTTGCAAACCATTGCAAAAGACATGCAAGGACATCAATTCAATTGCATAGATATAATAATAGGCTATTGCCACAGTGGAGGTGAATTCTATGTCGGCCCTTCTCACTGCTTTAGGTTTCTTAGTAAAAGAATTGGTGTTTCTTGTTTCGTATGTTAAAAACAACGCCTTTCCTCAACCTCTAAAACCTGAAGAAGAAAAGAAAAACCTCGCTCTTATGGCACAAGGTGACGAGAATGCAAGAAATCTCTTAATTGAACATAATCTCCGTCTTGTTGCACATATTGTCAAGAAATTCGAAAACACCGGCGAAGATACGGAAGACTTAATATCGATCGGAACAATCGGTTTAATAAAGGCAATTGAGAGCTTCTCAGAAGGGAAAGGCACAAAGCTTGCTACTTATGCTGCTAGGTGTATTGAAAATGAGATTCTTATGCATTTACGTGCATTAAAGAAAACAAAAAAAGACGTATCTCTCCATGACCCCATCGGTCAAGATAAAGAAGGCAATGAAATATCTCTCATTGATATTTTACAATCAGAGGCTGAAGATGTCATTGAAACCATTCAATTAAACATGGAACTGGAAAAGGTAAGAAAATATATTTGTGTTTTAGATGACAGAGAAAAAGAAGTGATTATTGGACGATTCGGATTAGATATGAAGGAAGAAAAGACCCAAAGAGAAATTGCTAAAGAGTTAGGAATATCAAGAAGTTATGTTTCTCGAATAGAAAAAAGAGCATTGATGAAGATGTTTCATGAATTTTTTCGAGAGGAAAAGGAAAAACGCAATACTTCTTACTAATTATTCATCCTTCTTCATTAAATAGCAAAAAAAGCCCCCTATTGGGGGCTTTTTCACAAAAGGAAAATCAATTTTATTAAACTATTCTACGCTTATCTCCGCAGTGATAATCAGTGCTATAGCTGTCGTTAATACCAATCCCATAATCATTGAAAACATCTCAATTCCCCCTTATATTGCCTTCTTATAATATTAATTTATCACAGAAATCTCACGAAAATTTAAATGAAATTGAACAATCCGTTACTAACCTATGACAAAAATGTGAATATATAAGTTCATAAGCTACATTCGAAAGTATTCCGTTAATTTCGCAAGTATAAGGGGTAATAGGGTAGTTACAAGGTCCTCTTTCCTTTCTTTGTTCGTTTCCTTAAACCCGACCATTTATTCATAATTAAAATAGACCATAAACTAACTGACAGAAACATATCGATCCCTCCCTAGTAGTAATTCGTTAGGCAGAGTCCTTCTCAACCCATAGTGAATTTAGCTTCTTTTGTTGAATAAATACCATCATTTTCTTATCTCCTCTCATTTTTTAAATCCATAAAACACTCTATTAGAATAAATTATAGTGAGCATTTCGTTCTTGAACTTCAGTAAAGTGTGATTTCACTTTTAGTTCATGATTTAACTGTTGAGCTGTTACTTGTCGTTTCCTAATAGAAATCGTTATAAAGAAGATGTTTAACGTCATTTCGCACCCTCCTTTCGTCCATACTTTACATTATAGGGTAATACGAAAATTGTTTTTGTTTTTGTGTTTCATACATTTTTCCTACTTCAATTTCATGAAAATTTTGTTGCTGTGATTTTATTCTTCTTTGGAATGTTACTGAAACAAATAATAAATTCAATGTCATCATTCTCTCTCCTATACTTCTTTCATTACATCAATGAATGATAAGTAAGCTGTTTTTGTTTTTGTGTTTCATACAGTGTCATTACTTCTTGATCATGTGATTCTTCAACAAAGGTCTTTGTTCTTTTTTGAAGTGTAATTGATACAAATAATACATTTAGAGTCATCATTCTCTCCCCTTCGCTTCCTTTCATTACACCAATGAATGATAAGTAAGCTGTTTTTGTTTTTGTGTTTCATACAGTGTCATTACTTCTTGATCATGTGATTCTTCAACAAAGGTCTTTGTTCTTTTTTGAAGTGTAATTGATACAAATAATACATTTAGAGTCATCATTTTCCCTCCTTTTACACACAAAAAAACCACAGGTGATTACAGCTCCTGTGGCATAAAACCACAGAAGGATGTCTCGCTCCTGTGGCTTCATATTGTGACATGAAAATTATTTATTAACTGAAAATCCTAAATGGAGTCGAATGTACATCATGATATTTAGTTGTTCTGTATAAATAAGTTTTTCTAATCATTTCATTCGTCCTCCTTTAATTTTTCTTACAGTGGTAAGTATATCCAAAATCCAAAGAAATGTAAACCATCTTTTCGCCTATTTTTTAAAAAATATTGTTTAATAGTATTGCTCTAGAAAAAAAAACGCACAAGGCGTTTTCATTTACTAGATTATATAGAAGTTTCATCATCCATTTTGACTAGTTGTTTTTTTATTGATAGTGCTTTATAGAAAAAATAACAAGAACCTACTAAAAAAAGAGCGGTAAACACCATTAAAGTATGTTCTTTAAAAGGTGTTTTTCCTGCAGTTGGAAGAACGACTCCTAAATATAAAAATACACTAACAGCAACAAGTGTATAAGCAAACCGTTTATAGTCGATGAGTTTTTCTGTAAGCTTTCTTTTCATTTTATCACCTACATTGTAGTTATCTATATTTCTACTATAACATAGTCTTTGACATTTCTTTACAAGAAAATCCCACCAAAAAAGGAAAGTCAAAAACTTTCCTTTTTGAGTCAATGTTATTTTTCACTAGAAAGATTTTAATCTGGACCTACTCACCTAAAGCATTTTGTAGATCTTCAATTAAATCGTCAGCATCTTCGAGTCCTACAGAAATACGGACTAACCCTTCAGTAATGCCTAGTTCATTTCGGCGCTCTTCAGGAATAGAAGCATGTGTCATTCGGGCCGGTACTGAAATTAAGCTTTCTACTGCTCCTAAGCTCTCAGCAAGGGTAAAATATTTCGTACTATTTAAAATGTTGTCAGCGTTTTGCTCACTACCGACATCAAAAGATACCATACCGCCAAAACCGCTTCCTTGTTTTTTCGCTATCCCGTGATTAGGATGGCTTTCAAGTCCTGGATAATATACTTTCTTGACTTTAGGGTGTTTTACCAAAAATTCCACTATTTTGTTCGTGTTAACTTCATGCTCCTCCATCCGAATGCCCAGTGTTTTAATTCCACGGATTAGTAAATATGAATCCTGTGGTCCTAAAACAGCTCCCGTAGAGTTTTGAACGAAATGGAGCTCTTCTCCTAACGATTCTGTACTTGTTACAACTAGTCCCGCTACGACATCACTGTGTCCACCAATGTATTTTGTGGCACTGTGTAAAACAATGTCTGCCCCGTGCTGAATTGGTTGTTGCCAATAAGGTGTACTAAACGTATTATCAACAATTGTTAACAAGCCTTTCTCCTTGGCTAAATTTGCGGCAGCTTCTATATCGGTAATTTTCAACAGAGGGTTTGTCGGTGTTTCAATGTAAATAGCTTTTGTATTGTCTTTAATAGCATTATGAACATTTTCTAGATTACTTGAATCTACGAAAGTCGCCTCAATTCCAAAACGATTTAAGACTTTCGTTACTACGCGAAATGTTCCACCATACACATCATCTGTAAACACTATATGGTCTCCACTATTAAAAAGCATCATAACAGCCGTGATTGCGGCCATTCCAGACCCGAAAGCAAAACCTCGTTCTCCTCCTTCAAGGTCTTTAATTAACTCTTCTAGCGCATGACGAGTTGGATTTCCAGTACGGGAATATTCAAATCCTTTATGTCCCCCTACTCCCTCCTGCTTATACGTGCTCACTTGATAAATTGGAACATTTACTGCCCCTGTATATGGATCTGTTGGGATTCCACCGTGAATGAGTTTTGTTTTTTGACGCATATTAAATGCCTCCTTCGTATATTTTTTTACTTAAGTATCGCTCACTTGAATCTGGGAAAATTGTCACAATCGTGCTACCAGGCTTTGCTTCCTCTGCCTCTTTAAGGGCTGCATGTAGTGCAGCTCCGGATGAACTTCCCACTAACAAGCCTTCTTGTCGTGCTAACTCCTTGACCCGTTGAAAGGCTGCTTCATCTGATACAGTATGAATACTATCGAAATAATCTGGATCCATATAAGATGGTAAGAATTCCATTCCTATTCCTTCTGTCTTATGTGGGCCAGATTCACCGCCATTTAAAATCGAACCCTCGGGTTCAACAATACAAGCCTTCACTTTATCGTTTTGCTCTTTTAAATATTTTGTGGTCCCCATAAACGTTCCACCCGTCCCAGCTCCAGCAACAAATATATCAATATTCCCGTCTAGCTGATTCCATAATTCTGGACCTAGTGTTTTATAGTAAGTAAGCGGATTTGCAGCATTATCAAATTGTTGAGGACAATAAGAATTAGGTAGTTCATTTAGGAGTTGTTTCGCTTTTTCAATTGCCCCTTTCATACCCTCTTGAGTGGGGGTATGTACTATTTTGGCTCCTAAGGCTTTCATCAGTTCTTGCTTTTCAATACTAAATTTTTCTGGAATACAAAAGATTACGTCGATGTCTTCATTGATGGCAGCTAAAGCTAAACCGATTCCCGTATTTCCAGCAGTCGGTTCGATAATGGTACCTCCTGCAGAAACTTTATTATTCTGAATAGCATCTTCTAATAACTCTTTTCCGAGACGATCTTTAATGCTTCCACCAGGGTTATAAAATTCTAATTTAGCAAATAAACGTACATCATTTGGTAGGGAATAAGATTGTATTTCAACCAGAGGAGTATTTCCAATTAGTTCATGAACGGAAGAATATGTTTTCATCATTTTATCTCCTTTTTTCATGCAGCAAAATATCGGAAAGCGAAAGGACTTCTAATAGAAGCCCCTTTTTTCCTAGAGTTCCGCTACCATTTTCATTGCCAAATTAGCAGAATTAACTGCCGCTTTCTCTAAAAATTGGTCAAAAGAAATATCGGATTCCTTCCCTGCAATATCGGAAAGAGAACGAGTGATTACAAAAGGAACAGAAAAATTATGTGCTACTTGTGCAATCGCAGCTGCTTCCATTTCTACAGCCTGAAGTCGTTCAAATTTATTCTTAATCGAAGCTACACGTTTTGGGTCACTCATAAAAGAGTCACCTGTAGCAATTAACCCTTTTACAACTTGTACATCCATCACGTCTTTTGCAGCTTCAGTAGCTACTGAAACAAGGTTAGCATCCGCTTCAAATGCTGCTGGAAGCTGTGGGACTTGACCGTATTCATATCCAAAGGCTGTACAATCAACGTCATGATGACGAACTTCTGTTGAAATGACAATATCCCCTACATTTAAAGAAGGGTCGAAACCTCCCGCTGAACCTGTGTTAATAATCATGTCAGGTTTATATTTTTCTAATAGTATAGCTGTAGACATCGCAGCATTTACTTTACCGATTCCAGACCGTAATAAAACAACCTCTTTCCCTTTCATACGACCTGTTGTAAACTCACATCCAGCAACTTCCTCTGAACTTGCGCTCTCAATGTTAGAGCGTAATAACGATACTTCTTCTTCCATTGCACCAATAATGGCAATTTTCATGGGAATACCTCTTTCTATTGTTTGATAGCTTCCATGAGCCAAACGAAGGAATTACACTTAGTAAAGGTCACATTAAACCCCGCAGCTTCAGCCATTTTAGTTAATGCTGGGATGGTTGTGTAATGCTCACGTATTAAATCAGCTGCTAAATCAGTAAACCCTTGATCCTTCGCGTCTTTAATTCCTGCTTTATATGCTTCTGTTGACTCATATATGGTGTCTGCAAACACTATTTTACCACCTTTAGATAGAACGTTGCTATACTGCTGAAAGGCAAGTGCTTTTTCATCATCTGTTAAATGATGGAAAGCATAAGTGCTAACAATAGTATCCGGCTTTTTTTCTATATTGTAACTTAAAAAATCCCCGTCTGTGATTTGGATAGAATCCCCTAATTTTTTAGTAAAGATTGCCCTCATCTCTTTTGATGGTTCAATTCCAATTACTTCTAATCCTTTTTTCAATAATTTAATGGTTAAGTTCCCTGTCCCAGAGCCAAATTCCCAAACAGTCCCCTCTGACCTTTCAGTCACCTTTGTCAAAATTGACTCATATCCTCTAAATACTTCTTTATATTGAATATCATGACCTTCGACCGTCTCATCATACGAATCTGCCCATTCTTCAAAGATATCTAAAAATTCTCTACCCACTTTGAACACCTCTTTGTCCTAAAGTATATAATTCCTATAAATATACTATGAATTAATTTCAAAACTGTTATTAATTTATCACACGTTATCTATAAGTTCAATAAAAGATGCTTGCTTTTCCTTTGTTTTTTTTCTTACAATATTAACAGTTAACTTTCACGGAGGTATTTGTATGAATTTACATCTAGATTTATTTGAAGATAAGATAGAACTATTTGAAGCTGATAGGATTGAACTGTTAGAGCAAAAAATAAATGAAAAAATCGAGCATAATAAGGCCATTCTTTTATCCGTACATTCTGTCAATCACCAAGTAGTAATGACTCCTGAAGGACGTCCACTATACAGTGCGGTCGTTCACTTTAAACGTAAATAAGATAGACATAAACGGATGAAAAAGTATGAATTGTACCAGTTCATTACTTTTCTACCTAAATAAAACAGCTGAGGGATTACTCCTCAGCTGTTTGCTTCTTATCATTTTCTAGCAGACGGTCGACTTTTGTTGGTGTCCAACCCTCTCCGTTAATCCATTCAATATATACGCGATAAATCTCCTGCTCATCTGAGGATGTTACCGTTCCAATTGCTTTATTAGGCGCACCCCCATTTTCAATGTACCAAACAATTAAATTGTCTTCAGAAAGGTTAGCTCCATAAGCAATTGCTTTTTCTTTTTCTTTCCAATCAGTTGATTCTATTTCATAACTGGAAACATGTTCTCCAGTCTGGTTCGTACCTATAGGTTCCCAGTTAGGATTTACATAACTGTTCTCAACGTTCGGATCATTAGTGCTTTCAGTTATAATCTCTTGGTCTTCCAGTTGATCATTTTCTTCTATTTCTATTTCTGTTTCTATATCATCAACTTGAGTATCCGTTGTAGATTCATCTGAGGTTTCTACCGAATCCTCTTCCCCTTCTTCAGGAGTCTTTTCTTCATTTGTTTCTTCTTTAATAATACTATTTTCCTTCTCATCAGATTGACTAACCTCTTTTTTAGCTGACGTTGCCGCTTGTTGTTTATCGCCAAATACTATTTGATAGCCGACCACGGAAATAAGCGCCAACACAACTAAAATGAGTGAGTTTAACATGAGATTTTTATTTTTTCTCTTAGACCGTTTATCACTTCTTGATAAATAACTCACAAGTTTCCTCTCCTTTAATACAAGAAAAATATACTATCTATTGAGATTATCATATCTTATCATTTGTTTAAAGGGCCTATCTCACTGATTATATAGTAAATTCTCTCTAGATTTCAGTATATTAACAGTATCTGCAAATAGTTGATGAGCACTTTCCCCTGAATAAGTAGTGTTAGTATTAACCACTACAAGGGCATATTTCGGCTTGTCAAAAGGAAAATATCCAGCAAACCATTTATGATAATATGGAGTTCCATTTCTTATTTCAACTTCGGCAGTGCCTGTTTTTCCCGCTACTTCATAAGGTAGTTCAGATAGAGCATGTGCAGTCCCCTGCTTACTTTTTACAACCGAACGAAGAAGTTCTTGCAACTTCATTGCTGTATATGGAGAGATTGTTTCACCTTCCAAGTGCTTCGTATCAAAAGAATAAAACTGTGATCCATTTTGATATTGAACTTCTGAAACCCCATTTACCATGAATCTCTCCCCGCCTCTAGCAATAGTAGCCATCATATTAGCTATTGCTAAAGGTGTTACTTGAACGTCCAATTGTCCTATTCCTGTTTGTTTATGTACACTTTCATTGTCCGTTCCTGTAGTCGTATATATTTGACCGATATCTTCTTCTAATTGGGAATAATTATGATTATGGAAAAAGTCACCCTTCCACCCTACTCCTCCAACTACTCCAAGCTTCTCTGCATATCGTGCTATTAGCTTTGGATTTTGTCTCGTTAGTCGAACAGCTAATTCCCCAAAAGCTGCATTACAACTTTTGGTGAAGCTTTCCTTAAAATTCAACTGACCAAATTGCATTTTTTCTACTTCAATTTCCCCATATATATTTTTGTCACAATCAAATGTTTCCTGATCATTTACTAATAGATTTTCAATAGCTGCAGCAGCAATTACCGTTTTAAATACAGACCCAGGTGTTAACTGAGTAAACATCAGGTTCTCTATACCTGGATTGCTAAATGGGTCATTATTCGTTATTTTAGGTCTTGATACAACAGCTTTTAATTCGCTATTTTCAATATCTAACAAGAGAATACCTCCAGAAATTAGTGAAGTTGTATCAATATAGTTCTCTAACTCCTGTTGGAGATCTCCATCTATTGTCGTTTTAATATTTAATGGAAAAAACGAATTATTTGGTGAACTGTATTTGACATCTAGACCGAATAATGGTCTTCCAAATGCATCTACATGATACATTAGTTTTTCATTACCTTCAGATAATAACAGCTCATCAAACATTTTTTGTAATCCAGTTTGTCCAATTGGTTGCAGAGGATTTAGTGATTTGGATGGGTAGCGTTGATCAAACAGCTGTTGATTCTCACCAGTAATGCCGATAAACTGTGTCGCAAGAGGAGTATCTTTTACTATTTTTTCTTTCACAACAAACACCCCATCCAGCCTCAAATTATTAATTTCTTTCACTTGGTGTTCATTTAGCGAAAGCTGTGTAAGCTTGACTGGTTGTTTTGTTTCTTTGAGCGTTTTTTGAAGAGTTGTCAAATCCATCGGTATATTAGACGAGAGTTTTGCTAAGGCTTGATCGTCAAATTGGATAAAGGGAAATAACACTAGCACATATCGTTCTGAATAAGAAAGTGGCTGATTATTCGCATCTAGAAATTGCCCTCGACCAGAATCAATGACAAATTGCTGAGTTCGCTGCTTTACACTTTTTTCTAATAAATTGATTTTCTTTTTAGAATAAGATTCAACTTGAACTAACTGCAATTGTAGAAGTCTTCCCATTAATAAAACATGCAAAGTAAGCATGAAAGCTGCAAAAAGTTTAATCCGCCTCATTGACTTCATCGCTTCACCTCATTTTCATTGTTCACTCCTTCAGAAAAAAAATACTTAATAACGTAGCTGTTAAGTATTTTTTATGATTAAGTATGAAAAATAAATTAACCCCTATTAGAAGCACTTAATTTATTACTCCGTAGATAAAAATAAAAAACGACCGCTTGGAGATTGAGATCTCCGAGCGATCGCTTTTTAATCACTTCGAATGGGCATCATACACTTCATCAACGTCTAAAAAGTACTTGAATACGTTCGAAAGATATTTACATATGCTAGTATTACGGATGCACTTAGTTAATTTTTGTGATTTTCACTTTCATTTCTCCACCAGGTGTTTGGACAGAAACTTGATCTCCTACTTTATTACCTAGTAGACTTTTAGCGATTGGCGAATCGTTTGAAATTTTCCCTTCAAACGGATCAGCCTCTGCACTACCTACGATCGTATAAGTTTCTTCATCTCCTTCTGGTAGTTCAACAAATGTAACTGATTTTCCAAGCGTAACAGTATCAGATGATTGCTCATCCTCTTCAATAATTTTAGCATTTCGAATCATTGCCTCCAATGTGGAGATACGCCCTTCTACAAATGCTTGCTCTTCTTTCGCAGAATCGTATTCTGAATTTTCGGAAAGATCACCGAAACTTCTTGCTATTTTTATTCTCTCTACTACTTCTTTTCGTTTTACTGATTTTAATTGTTCTAATTCTTGTTCAAGCTTCTCTTTACCAGCTTGTGTCATAGGATAAACTTTCTCTGTAGCCAAATCCCTTCACTCCTTCTAAAATTTAACCTTCACGTAGCTTGTTGTTCATATTATGTAGGTACGTGAAGAAAAATACGGATTTAGCGCCACCATAATGGTCGCGCTAAAAAAATATGTGCTCTACATAAAAACTCATTATTCATTTTTGATGTCTATGCTATCGTATTATAAAAAAGACTTTTGTTCAAGAATTGTTTGAATTTTTGTGACCATTAAATCGATTGCCACACGATTATGTCCACCCTCAGGAATAATTACATCTGCATATCGTTTCGTCGGTTCAATAAATTGATTGTGCATTGGACGAACGACATTTACATATTGGTCAATGACTGAATCAATTGAACGGCCTCGCTCTTTAATATCTCGAAGCATACGACGGATTATTCGTAAATCAGCATCCGTGTCCACATAAAGCTTTATATCCATTAAGTTACGTAATCTTTCATCTTCTAATACAAGAATTCCTTCTAGAATGATGACATCTTTAGGTTCTACATGAATCGTTTCATCTGAACGAGTGTGCACTTTGTAATCATACACCGGCTTTTCTATCGGTTCAAAATTTAATAGCTTCTGTATATGCTCAATTAATAGGTCATTATCAAACGCTAAAGGATGATCATAATTAGTCTTTAATCTCTCTTCAAACGGAAGGTGACTTTGATCTTTATAGTAAAAATCTTGTTGCATCATTAATATAGAGTGCTCTTGAAAGGATTCATAAATCGCTTTTGTTACACTTGTTTTACCGGATCCAGAACCTCCAGCTACTCCAATTACTATCGGTTTACGTTCCATAATTCGTATTAGTTCTCCTTTCGCATCATGTTGTTTGCATAGACAGGTTGACTTACTTTAAATTGGACAATTTGCAAAGGATGGCGTGCTGCATCAATTTCTTGTCCATCTTCATCCCAAATAGTTTCAATAATTTGGGTGAAATTTTCTATTTCAGGTCCAAAAAACTCAACTTCTTGTCCTGGTTTGAAATGATTACGCTGCTGAAGTGTCACAATGCTCGTTTCAGGATCATAGTCGAGAACAAGTCCGATAAACTCTGTAGATGTTTTACGACCATGTACACCAAACATCTGCTCCTGGAAGCCCGGAACACCTTCAAAAAATGCAGGTGCCGCATCTCGATTTGCACATTTCTCAAGTTCTACCAACCATTCTTTCTTAATTTTAAAATTATCTGGATCAGCACAGTACGCATCAATGATTTTACGGTAAACACTTACCACTGTTGCAACATAATGAATCGATTTCATACGACCCTCGATTTTTAACGAGTCTATACCTAGCTCAATCATTGTAGGAATAGATTCTACTAACTTTAAATCCTTAGGACTCATTGCAAATGGAGCATCGTTTGAATTAAATAGTGACTTTTCTTCCTCGTTATTCAACTCGTTTAAATCATAGTCCCAGCGACAAGACTGGCAACAACCACCACGGTTTGAATCACGAGCAGTCATGTGATTACTTAAAGTACAACGTCCAGAGTAGGCGATACACATGGCACCATGAATAAAGGTTTCAATTTCAATATCCACCTTTTCCTTCATTTCACGGATTTCGTCTCCACTTACTTCACGGGCAAGTACAACTCGGTCTAACCCTTCTTCTTTCCAATATTGGATCGCCTTCCAGTTGGATAAAGATTGTTGCGTGCTTAAATGAACCTCCACTTTTGGTGCAACACGTCGGCATGTTTCAATAATAAGTGGATCTGCCACAATAATCCCTGTAACGCCTGCTTCTTGAAGACCTCGAAGGTATTCCTCTAGCCCATCAATGTTTTCATTATGTGCATAAATGTTAGTTGTTACATATATTTTAGCACCGTATTTTTTAGCAAACTCGACGCCTTCCTTCATTTGTTCAAACGTAAAATTCCCTGCATTTGAACGCAATCCATATTCTTGACCACCGATATACACGGCATCTGCACCGTAATGGACAGCAATTTTTAGTTTTTCTAAATTACCTGCTGGAGCAAGAAGTTCAGGTTTTTTAACAATTGTTCGCTTGCCGTCGACGATTTGTGCTATCTTATCGTTTATGACCGTAGGCATCCAATTCTCTCCCTTTCTATAATTAATTTAGTCTGATATGACTGTTCTTTAATAAACCGTCTCTTTGAAAAAGAATCCTGTATCTAACAATCGATTTTCTGGTTGAATTTCTTCTATTTTTGCTAATAACTCTTCTTTCTTTTCTTCGTATAGCTCTTCATCTTCTACACAAAGGTCAATCGCTTCACGATATAATCTTGTTACTTCAATTATATAGTTAGAGGACTTTAAAACACCGTCGATTTTAAATGAATCGATACCAGCTTCAATCATCTCTTGTAGTTCGTCAATAATACAAATATCATTTGGACTCATAATATGGGTACCATTCTCATCTTCATAGATTGGGTATTTATTTTCTCTTTCTTTATCATGTAAAAACATATTTTTATTCTCTTTGCGATTTTCAATTTCCATCGCTTTTCCTTGGTACTCAAAATAATTCCCAAGCAGAGAGCGCTTTGATTGGAACATACAAGTCATGCCATGAACTTGAACTTCAAGTGCAACATCAGCATTTTCTTTCATTTCCACGATAGTGTCCATATTAATTTCACGAGCAAGAACAGCTCGTTTTGCTCCTCGCCGTCCCCAATAATTGCAAGTATACCAATTTGTAGCAGTTGTTTCAGTATTCCAATGAAGGGTCATATTTGGAGCAACCTCTCGTACAGCCATTAAAACAGCTGGATCACCAAAAATAATGGCATCTGCCTTTACTTCCTTCAGGAATGCAACATACTTTGTCAAGGCCTCTACTTTATCGTTATGAAAAATCGCATTCATTGCAACATACACTTTTTTTCCTAACGAGTGAGCAATCTCAATGGCTTCCTTTACCTGATCTTGATCAAATTCACCTGCAAGTCGTAAACCAAACCTTTGTTCACCAATGACGAATGCGTCAGCTCCAGCCTCAGTAAGTAGTTTTATATCTTCAACCTTTGTCGGTGTGACTAACAGTTCAGGTTTCTTCATTTTTTCCACCTCTTTTTATACTAATGGCCATCCCATCTCCAACCGGTACAATACTTGTATCATAGTCAGGATGCTTCATTAACCATTCATTATATCGTTGTATTTTTTTTACTAACATTCTTATATTACGACTACGCACTTGATCGATATTTGCTACGAATCCTTTAAAGAGTACGTTATCTGTATAAATGATCCCTTCTTCAGAAAGCAAAGGGCTATATAAATCAAAAAACTTTTGGTACTGAGCTTTTGCAGCATCTATAAACACTGCATCAAACTGTTTGAATTTGTATACCTGTTCTTTCACCTCAAGAGCGTCTCCATAAATAAGTGTAATACGATCTTTATAAGGGGATCGATTAACAAATGCCTTCGCTTCTTCATACCTCACTGAATCACGTTCAATGGAAACAATACGACAGTTTGGCAAAGTCTCGGCCATTCTTAAGGCAGAATAACCAATGGCTGTACCGATTTCTAAAATGGATAAAGGTTGTTGAATTCGAAGTAACTGTAAAAAATTCTCTATTCCAACAAGTTCCATTATAGGCACAAGATGTTCAGAGGCGTATTCTTCCATTTCTAACAATAAATCTGTTCGTTTGTTTACAAGGCTTTCTATATATGGATGGACGGAATCGTTCACGTTGACTCCTCCCTCACTTTCGTCACGATTGTTAATTCATGAAAAAATAGCGTCTACAGAGTTATTTAATAAAAAAGTAGAAAGCTCCTATTAGCTTTCTCTTCTGTCTTAAATTCCCCTGAAAAAAACGCTACCCATAAAAAATACTTTTACTATTTTAGCATAAAAAGAAGAGGAAAGCGAATCTTTCTCTTTCCTCCGTCCGTTTCTAATTGTTTAAGATTAATTCAGATCGTAATTCTTCATGTTGATCTAATGTCTCACTAAAATGGATTTCCGTTACACCCTCATCATTTTCTGCTGCAAGGAAATATTCATAATTAGTATCATAAGGTTTTAATGAAGCTTCAATGGACGTTTTGCTCGGATTAGCAATAGGTCCTGGTGGGAGTCCATCAATTTGATATGTATTGTACGGAGAATCAAACATATAATCTTTCTCGAACAGCCGATCCTTATGTTTCCCCATTCCATACAAAACAGTTGGGTCAGTTTGAAGACGCATACCTTTAGCTAACCGGTTATAGAACACACTTGAAACCTTTTTTCGACTTGTGCTTTCCGTTGCTTCTTCCTCAATTAGAGAGGACATCGTTAATAAGTAATGCACCGTCATTTTTTTCTCCGTCATTAAGCCTTCAAACTCAGTGACAACCTCTTCTGTTTTATCAAGCATCGTCTTAATCATTTCTTCAAGAGGTGGCTCTTCCTCATAAAAAGGATAGGTAGCAGGATATAAATAACCTTCTAACGGATAACGAATATTTTCTGCAAATATTTCGTCTGTTAATATATTTGGATAAGTGCCCATTAACTGCTTAATAAATTCTTCATCGTTCACTTTCGCAAGAAATTCATCTGCAGAATAAGGTGTTTTCTTTTCAAACGTCTCTGCAATTTCTTCAAGTGTAATTCCTTCGCGAATGGTCAGTTTAAATACGGCTTCATTAAACACCTTGCCTGTTTTTAAACTCGTTATAATTTCATCTAATGTCATTGATGGCTTCAGGTCATATGTACCTGCTTGAAAGTTAGATTCGTTATTGAATTTTACATAATATTTAAATATAGTCGCATTATGTATAATTCCACTTTTCTCAAGTATATTCCCGATTGCTGTTACACCTGAACCAATTGGTATATCGACTGTTACTTCTTTTTCACTTTTTGCTTCAACTGGTTCAAGAGCTCCTTTAATATAATAATATCCCCCAGCTATCGTGACTCCACCAACTAAAAAGATGATTGCAAGCGAAATCAAGACAATCTTACGGATAAGTTTCGCGTCATTTTGTCTCTCTTTCATTTTTGCCCACCATTGCTCTTTTCTTGATCTATTTTTAGCCATTATCATACTCCCCCTTTTTAAGCTAAAGCGGGACAATCTCCAAAATTTCTTATGCCCATACCATTATACTATATTTTTACTCATTAAGAATAGAGTGTTCCTTTTATTAGGATAGTATGTAAAGACAGTTCCCCTTTTAAAGTTGGTAATAAAAGAAGTGATTTCCTCACATTTTATTTACTTATACTTCGAACAATTGAGTAAATAAAATTACTATTGTAATGTGTTTAGCAAAAATTACCCCTTTGAAAGAATCACCAATTTATCCATCAGCTTTAATTTGGACTCATTTTTGGCATATTAGTTTGTCCTCTTCATTTCCTATGGCTCATTTAAATAATCGACTACCTTATGTATATAGCTTTCTAACGGTTTTTTTGTATCAACAACAAGACACTTTACATCGGATGGTTTTTTGCTGTTATTTACCCAATGGTGAAATGCGTCCTTTGAAACAACCTTTTCAATCTGGCTAATCATTCTTTTACGTTGGTGTAGTCTTCTATCAATTTCGTTCACATCGTTAAGATAACATTCAACATATTTATACTTAACATTATGCTTTTTAGAAAGCGATAACCCCTTTTCTACCCCTTCCACATAAAAGCAAGGACTATCTAAAATAACACTATGACCTTGAGATAAATGGAAATCCACCAGTGCCCATTCAATTGAATAGGATACTTGCCCCATTTCCTTTGAGTCCATTCCTTTTTCATTTAACGCTTCTATCATAGCCGTTTTAACAATATCATGGTCTAATACGATTGATCCTGTAGATGCCGCTATTTTTCTAGCAAGAGTTGATTTTCCTGCTCCCGGAAAGCCTGACATTTGAAGAAAAAACACTGAAAACCCCTCCCGCTTTCCTTTTATCTATTTCGTTTTCTTGTACCATTTTTGGCTGATGAACATTACTACATTCAGTAAATAAAAAAGAGGCGATAATATCGCCTCTTTTCCAGTTTATTGCTCTTCTTCTTCCTCGTCAAGGAATGTGTTCAACATTTCTTCTATCATATCCCACTCTTTGTCTGTCTCAATCGGTTTTAATTCGCCTTCTTCCCCTTCTGCATTCGGGTTAAAGGAAGCTGCATGAATTTCGATTTCTTCATTTTCGTCTTCTTCCGCTCCAACTGGATAGTATAGAACATAGGACTTTCCGAACTCATCATTTTCAAATGTGAACAATACTTCGCAAAGCTGTTCATTTCCTTGTTCATCAATTACTGTAATATGTTTTTCACCATGTTCCAATTTCTTCACCTCATTATTTTATACGATCTAAATACCCTTGCAGAATCATTACCGCAGCCATTTTATCAATCACTTTTTTTCGCTTTTTGCGACTAACATCTGCATCTAATAATATTCTTTCCGCTGCCATCGTTGTTAAACGCTCATCCCAAAAAACAACCGACGTATTAAGCCTTTTTTCAAGATAGTGTCCATATTTTTGCGACGACTCGCCCCTAGGTCCAATTGTATTGTTCATATTTTTCGGCAAACCAATAACAATTTTTTCGACTTGATACTCTTCTACTAGTTGGGCGATACGGTCATAACCAAACTGACCGCGATCTTCATCAATTTTAATCGTTTCAATACCTTGAGCAGTCCAACCTAGCGCGTCACTGATGGCAACACCGACCGTTTTAGAACCAACATCTAAACCCATTACTCGCATATTTACCCCTCTTTAGCGTTGCTTTAAATAGGACCTAACTAATTCTTCAATAATTTCATCTCGTTCTAGACGACGAATGACATTTCGTGCATCCTTATGGCGAGGAATGTAGGCTGGATCTCCAGACAAGAGATACCCAACAATTTGATTGATTGGATTATACCCTTTTTCTTGTAATGCTCCATGAACTTGCATCAATACTTCTTTTACATCACGCTCAAATGGTTCATCTGAAAAATCGAATCTCATTGTTTTATCAAAAGAGCTCACTTAATCGCACCCCTCTTTAGCCTAATTTACTAGTTCCTTATGTTCTACTACATTGTACACCACTTTATCAGTTAATTAAACGGATTTCACCCATTCTTCTACAAAAGAAAGTGCGCTATCCAATTGTTGTGGATTCTTACCTCCTGCTTGTGCCATATCTGGGCGTCCACCGCCACCTCCACCACAACGTGATGCAACTTCTTTTACTAGTTTTCCGGCATGGTATCCCTTTTCAACTAAATCTTTTGACACCACTGCAATGATGTTCACTTTTTCACCTTGTGGAGAACCTAACACGATAATACCTGATGGGACTTTTTGCTTAAGTTCATCTGCCATTGTGCGAAGGGCATTCATGTCTGATGCTTGTACGTTAGCAACAAGGGTCGGTATTCCATCTACCTCTTTAATTGTGTCTGTTAAATTGCCAGCTTCAATATTAGAAAGTTTTGCCGACAATGAATCATTGTCCCGTTGCAACTCTTTCATTTCTACCAATAAAGAGTCCACCCTAGAAAGGATATTATCCGGCTTCGTTTTTAATTTCGATGCTGCTTGTGTTAAAAGCTCTACTTGTTCGTTTAAAAGGCTGTAAGCAGCCTTCCCTGACACTGCTTCAATTCTTCTCGTACCAGCACCTATACCGCTTTCAGATACAATCTTAAAAAGTCCAATCGAAGAAGTATTCGAAACATGGCAACCACCACATAGCTCAATACTAAAATCACCAATTGACACAACCCGAACTTCATTTCCATACTTCTCACCAAAAAGTGCCATTGCCCCCATTTTTTTCGCTTCTTCTAAAGGTTTTGTTTCAATAGACACAGATATAGCTTTCCATATTTCCTCGTTTACGATGTGTTCAATTTGTTCTAATTCTTCTGCCGTAACCTGTCCAAAATGAGAAAAATCAAAACGCAGTCGTTCTGCTTGAACTAGGGATCCAGCTTGGTTTACATGATCTCCTAAGACGTCTTTTAAAGCCCGATGTAGTAAATGCGTCGCTGTATGGTTCTTGATGATATCTTGACGTAATTCAACATTTACAATGGCTTCGACTTTATCACCTAAGTTGAGGGTGCCTTCTATTATTTTGATTCTGTGAAGATTTTGTCCATTTGGCGCCTTCTTTACATCCAGGACTTCTGCTTTTCCACTTGGACCAGTAATAATCCCTTTATCTGCTATTTGTCCACCGCTCTCGGCATAAAACGGAGTGTGAGTTAATACTAATTGAACCTCTTGGCCTTCAAATACAGTCTTTGTAAAAGAATCTTCTTCAATCAAGGTTGCAACTTGACTTGTTGTAGAGAGCGTATCATAACCAACAAATGTACTTTCGACTGTAATATCACCTAATACTCCACCTTGTACTTGCATTGATCCATTCCCTTGTCGGGCTGAACGAGCTCGGTTACGCTGTTGCTCCATCTCTGCCTCAAAACCTTCATGGTCCAATGCCAAGCCTTCCTCACCTGCATACTCTTCGGTTAACTCGACTGGAAATCCGTACGTATCATAAAGGCGAAATACATCCTTACCAGATAACGATTTTTCCCCTGCTTCTTTAGCTATTTTCATCATATTCGATAGAATTGATAGGCCCTCATTTAATGTTTCATGAAAACGTTCTTCTTCATTCTTTACGACTTTTTGAATAAAGTCGACTTTCTCTTTCACTTCTGGATAATAATCGACCATAATGTCTGCTACGACAGGCACCAGTTCGAACATAAACGGACGGTGGATGTTAATTTGTTTTGCGAAACGAACTGCTCTTCGCAGGAGGCGACGAAGAACATATCCACGTCCTTCATTTGAAGGTAATGCACCGTCACCCACGGCAAACGCCACTGTTCGGATATGATCAGCAATGACCTTAAATGCACTGTTAAACTCGCCGTCTGTTGAATAACTTACACCTGCAATCTTTTCAGTAGCAGAAATAATTGGCATAAATAAATCCGTATCAAAGTTAGTCGGAACCTCTTGAATAACACATGCCATGCGTTCAAGGCCCATCCCAGTATCAATGTTTTTCTTTGGAAGAGGGGAATAAGTACCGTCAGGATTATGATTAAATTGAGAAAATACTAAATTCCATACCTCTAAGTAACGATCATTTTCTCCACCAGGAAATAGTTCCGGATCATTTTCATCGTTTCCATAGTCTGGTCCTCTATCATAAAAAATTTCCGTATTTGGTCCACTCGGCCCTTCCCCAATATCCCAATAGTTTCCTTCCATCGGAATAATTTGCTTCTCTGGTAGCCCTATTTCATCACGCCAAATTTTAAGTGCCTCTTCATCTTCAGGATGAATGGTGACTGACAGTTTTTCTGGGTCGAATTGAATCCATTTTTCACTCGTTAAAAACTCCCATGCCCAGTGAATTGCTTCCTTTTTAAAATAGTCACCGATTGAAAAGTTCCCTAGCATTTCAAAGAATGTGTGGTGTCGAGTCGTAATTCCAACATTCTCAATATCATTCGTGCGAATGGACTTTTGAGCATTCACAATTTTCGGATTATCTGGAACAACTCGCCCGTCAAAATATTTCTTTAACGTCGCTACACCTGAATTAATCCAGAGTAAAGATGGGTCATCGTGCGGCACAAGTGATGCACTTGCTTCGACCTTATGGCCTTTTTCCTGGAAAAAATCTAAATACATTTGACGAATTTCTGCGCCTGTTAGTTTCTTCATCAGCTTACTCCTCCTATTACTATAGTCTGAAACTTAGAAGAAAACACAAATAGCCCTCATCCCCATACAGGGACGAGAGCTGCTCGCGGTACCACCCTGGTTACAGCCTAACCTAAAACCTACGGCTGTCACTTTACACCTTAACGCGGCAAACGGCAGACTTTAACTGCACTCAGGATGAGCGTTCTGTTATCCTTCACCTAGAATCTCTCTCAGCGAATGAGATTCCTCTCTTACGTGCTTCTGCACTCAGATGGACTATAACATACTGAATCCTTCTTCGTTTCTTTTTATGTACTGTATATGTCGAATTATAAAAACATCTTTCGTATTTGTCAAACTAGGAACGAGCATCTAAGGAATAAAGTGGTTTTTCCCATGCAATAGAGCTGTTTTGACAATGGCGAAGAAGGGAACAGCGACAATTAAGCCGATTACTCCAGCTACTTCACCTCCTATAATTAAGGCTCCCATAATAAAAAGCGGGTGCATATGAAGGCTTTTTCCCACAATAAATGGAGAAAGAATATTTCCTTCTAAAAACTGAAGGAGAATAATAATGAGAATAACGTAAAACATCATTTTCACTGAAATCGTACTAGCAATAATTAAAGCAGGAACTGCACCTACAATTGGACCAAAATAAGGGATGATATTTGTGAAGCCGACAAATATACTTAAAATTAAAGGATAATGAAGTTTAATCATCCAAAATGCAAGGAATGACAGCACTCCAATGACAAAACAAACAAGAAGTTGCCCCCGAATATACCCACCTAATGAAGCATCAATATCTTTCATAAACGAGGTAGCTTTTCGTCTCCATTTAGATGGGGTTAGCGATAAGGCCATTTTTTTAACTTTGGCAATATCTTTAAGTAAATAAAACGATACAAAAGGGATAATCACGATAATAAACAAGTTATTCATCAATTTTAACAGCATTGTTAATATATTCTCAACAAGGCCGTTGGCCCACGATTCTAATGCGTGTATTCGATCTTCAAGTTGGTGTTGTAGCCCGTCAGGCCATGTTGATGTTTCTTTTTGAATCAATGTAAGCCACGATTTATATTCATTCGCATAATCTGGTGCATGAACGGATAACTGTCTTAATTGCTCGACTAACATTGGAAAGCCTTTATATATTCCATACCCTACACCACCAAAAAAGAAAACATAAATGATGATGATAGCCGAAATTCTAGGGATTCCTGCTCTATGCAGCCTTTCGACAACTGGATGTAGTAAATAGGTAATAAACCCTCCTATTATAAAAGGAGAAAGTGAGAGAAACACAAGTTTCAGTAGGGGTTTCCAAACTGGAGCTAATAAATAAAAAATATACAAAAAAAGCAGAATCAATAAGCCGAGTGATAGACGATAAATCCATTTTACATATATATTTCTCTCCATCATCATTCCTCCTTCTGTTTATTCTTCCAATAACATATAAAAAAATATGCAATTTCCACAATAAATGAAGGCTAAGAACTTTTTAACAAAACAAAAAGGATGGCTGATGGCCATCCTTTTTTTACTTCTTCGTTACTTAAATACTTTTTTCATTCTTTTCCTCATCCGCTTCCATTGTTTTTGGTTACGTCCACCTAAAGAAGCAGCAACACCTGCACCAAAGCCCAATAAAGTCGATAGTCGTCTATTCATCTTGAAAGCACCTCACATTAGCTTAGTCGACGCTCTTCCTCATCGAATAAATCATCTAATGAGCTTAACGTTCCATCTTCTTCTACTTGATGTGTATGCAATATATCTTCAGCAATGGAAAGCTCAATAAAACATCCCCAGCAGTAATACTGGTTAATTCCTATTTTCCCGATATCTTTACTTGAACAGTTCGGACATTTCACCTTCTGCACCTCACGTATCACTTTTCCTTCCTTTATAAAAGAAAGAAATCACTTTATTTGTTTTGAGTGTGCCCAAATACGTCCGATCTTATACTGCAAGTAAGCAATCTGTAGAATAGGTCCGTTACAAAAAATCTTTTAACCTTTGTAACATTCCTTAGTGTTTCTACTTTACACAAAATCATAAGGAGTAAGGTTTTCCATTCCAATCATTGGATTGACTTTATCGATATTGGCTTCTGATAATATAAGCTCTTTATTGTCTTCCGTTACGATACTTTCTTCAGTAACTAATCGTTCATAAAGCGTTGTTTGACGTCTCGTATCATCTTCACGGTTCACTCCCATTTGGAGAGCTTCTTCTTCACCACATAAAATGAGGAAGCTTTTACTTCTAGTAATCGCTGTATAGATTAAATTTCTCCGAAGCATACGATAGTAACTTTTTACGATTGGCAAGATTACAATTGGAAACTCACTTCCTTGGGATTTATGTATTGAACAGCAATAGGCCAATGTGATTTGGTTCAAATCCTGCTTTGTGTAAGTAACCTCGTTTCCTTCATAAGAAACAATCACCATATCTTGTTTTTCTGTATTTTCTTTACTGTAAAAAATAGAGACTATTTCACCTATATCTCCATTAAAAACACCAGATTCTGGTTGATTTACAAGTTGAAGAACTTTATCACCAATTCGATATGCGACATCCCCATATTGTATTTCTTTACGTGACTTATCATCATTGCTATTAAAAATTTGTTGTAACGTGTCATTCAGCACATCAATGCCAGCCGGCCCTCGATACATCGGAGCTAACACTTGTATGTCTTTTGCCTTATAGCCCTTTCTTTTCGCATTTATCACAACTTTTTCAATGGCTTCTTTAATTTGAGATGGCTTACACATTATAAATGACCGATCCTTTTGTTGAGTGCGAATGTTAGCTGGTAACCGTCCTGTTTTTATTTCATGTGCCAACTCGATAATAGAAGAACCCTCAGCTTGTCGATAAATATCTGTAAGCCTTACCGTTGGAATAACCTGTGACTGCAATAAATCTTTTAATACTTGACCAGGGCCTACAGAAGGCAATTGATCTTCATCACCAACAAATATTACCTGAATGTTCTCAGGCAGCGCTTTTAGCAACTGATGTGCAAGCCATGTATCGACCATTGATACTTCATCAACAATCAACAGCTTTCCCTCAACTTGAGAATCTTCATCATTATCAAAACTTTTTTGCCCGTTCCAACCTAATAACCGGTGAATTGTCATAGCAGGTAGCCCTGTTGATTCAGACATTCGTTTTGCCGCTCTTCCGGTTGGAGCAGCGAGTAAAATAGGAAAAGGCTCATCCTTATACTCCTTCGGATCAAGCGAGCAGCCATGAAGGTCGGCATATAATTCGACAATGCCTTTAATGACCGTTGTTTTCCCCGTTCCCGGTCCCCCTGTTAATAACAGCATCGGTGACATTAAAGCCGTTCGAATCGCTTCCCTTTGTGAAGAAGCATACTGGACATGAAGTCTCTCCTCCAGATTACCTAAACTTAGTAAAAACTCTGACTCTGGAAACTGATGCTCATATTCACTCTGGGCCAATATCCTTTTTAAATTTGTTGATATTCCTTTTTCAGCAAAATGGAGTGACGGCATATAAATTCGCTTGTTCTCATCAAAGATAATTTTACCTTCTTCACTTAAATGAACTAACTCCGTTGCAATTTTTTCGTATTCTATTTGCTCTCGTTTATTATGCTGAAGTAACTTTTTAACATCTTCTAATAAGAATTCCCCATCTAAAAACACATGCCCTTCACTTAGGCAGTCTTGTTCGAGAGTATATAAGATACCAGCCTTAATTCGATCAGGATGATGACCAACAATCCCTAGCTTTGCCCCTAGCTCATCAGCGCGACCAAATCCGATTCCTTCAATATCGGATACAAGTTGATACGGATTTTTTTGTAAAATGTCCAAAGATTGATCCTTGTATTGTTGATAAATCTTCATACTCAATTGTGGACCAAATCCAACTTGGTTAAGTTTGATCATAATCTGCTCTAGCCCTTGGTGCTCCATAAGTGTCTTATAAATCTCTTTTGCTTTTTCCTTAGAAAGTCTAGCAACACTGTCTAAAGAAGTAGGGTCTTCAATAATTTTGCTGATTGCTTGCTCTCCAAGATGTTCGACAATCCTTTCAGCAGTCTTTTTGCCAATTCCATTAAATAAATCACTCGATAAATATTGCACAATCCCTTGCTTTGACTGTGGAATTTCTTTCTGGAATTGTTTCGCTTGAAATTGTAAGCCAAACTTCGGGTGCTCTTGAAAATTCCCGTAAAATGTATACGTCTCTTGCTCATGAATTTGAGGGAAATAGCCCGTCACAACCGCTTCTTTATCCTCATAGTTGCAGTTCGTTTCATCCACTCGAATTCGAATAACAGAGTAAAGATTTTGCTCATTATGAAAGACAGTGACAAGATGTCTTCCTCTTATAAACGGATCTTGTTCTTTAAACAAATCCATAGCATCTTGTTCATCCATAAAAAGCATCCCTTCTCATTTTAGATTAATGTTCATTTAATACTTTTTCCATCATCTTTTTACCATAACCCGCTAGCATATGATCATCTTGAGCTTGTAATGCTCGATTGAAATAAGAAAGGGCCACTTTGGGATCCTCATAGTGACCAGCATAAGCCACACCAAGATTATACAAGGCATCCGCATGTTGATTGTCTTTTTCAATAATTAATTGGAATTGCTTCACGGCTTCTTCTAGCATTTCTAATTGAGCAAGACAAAGACCAAACTGAAATCTAGCTTCAATATCCTCTTTATTTAATTCTACGCTGCGCTGTAAGTAAGGGAGTGCTAGCTTAGGCTGTTCCAAATGCATAAGCGATAGACCTAGCATAAAAAATACATCTCCTGTGTTTAGCCCTAGCGAAATAGCTTTTTCAAAATTAGTTTTAGCCTCGTTAAATTGTTCACCATTAAAAAATAAATTTCCTAACCCATAAAAAGCAGTGGCAGCACCTTTATCCAGTTCAATTGCCTTTAAGAAAAAACGTTGGGCTCTCTCTTCTTCTCCCACATGAGCAAGTACATTCCCAAAATTAATATAGGCTACTGCATCCTTTGGGTTTTCCTCGATTTCTTCTGAAAAAAGTCGAATTGCCTCTTCATATTTCCCCGCTTGTAATGCTTGAATTCCTTGTTGGTTACGATCCATTTTGTCCACCTCATTATTTTTCTATTTGCAGTATAGCATATTCGGTAAAGATGCTTCATTAGATGATACATCTTTTATTCGTTATTCTCTCTTACAAAAAAGCCCCAGCTCTTTTGTAGAGCTGAGGCAATGGTTATTATCCAACATACATAAGTTGTTTTTCTTCACGGAATATCGCGTCAATTGTCCCTCCACCAAGACAAATGTCATCTTGATAAAAAACAACTGCTTGTCCAGGTGTAACGGCACGGATTGGCTTATCAAAGATTATCTTTGCCTCTCCATTATCTAATAATTGTACCGTTACATGGTGATCTTCTTGTCGATAACGGAATTTTGCCGTGCAAGTAAAGGTTTTAGCTTGGATTTGGTTTGACGTAAAGCTAATGTTTGTTGCTGTAATAGAAGAAGAATATAAGCTCTCATGATCAAAGCCTTGTTCTACATACAAGACATTACGCTTTAAATCTTTTCCTACAACAAACCAAGGGTCTCCGGCTCCACCAATCCCAAGTCCTTGTCGCTGACCTATTGTGTAGTACATTAATCCATCATGCTTGCCTTTTAGTTCGCCAGCTAGCGTTTCCATTGTACCAGGTTGAGCAGGAAGATATTGACCTAAAAATTCTTTAAAATTGCGTTCACCAATGAAACAAATGCCCGTACTATCTTTTTTAGTGGCTGTTGCAAGGCCTGCTTCTGTAGCAATTTCCCGTACTTTCTTCTTTTCCAAATGTCCAATTGGAAACATTACCTTCTCTAATTGGCTTTGATTAAGTTGATTCAGAAAATACGTTTGATCCTTATTATGATCGTGACCTCGAAGCATCTTGTACTCTCCGTTTCGCTCTTCCACTTGAGCATAGTGGCCTGTCGCTAAATAATCTGCTCCAAGTTTCATCGCATGGTCCAAAAATGCTTTAAACTTAATCTCTTTGTTACACATAACATCAGGATTAGGTGTTCTTCCTGCCTTGTACTCATCTAAGAAATACGTGAACACCTTATCCCAATATTGCTTTTCAAAGTTCACTGCATAATAGGGAATACCTATCTGATTACAAACACGAATAACGTCATTGTAATCCTCCGTCGCTGTACAGACACCATTTTCATCTGTATCATCCCAGTTTTTCATAAATATACCAATCACATCATAACCTTGCTCCTTTAATAATAGGGCAGCTACAGAAGAATCCACTCCTCCTGACATTCCCACAACTACCCTCGTTTCACTAGGTGCTTTCATGATGCTCACCACACTTTCATTTAGATTGAAGTTAAACGATGAATAATCTTGGCGGTTTCACGTGCCGTCCATTCGATTTCATCGATTGTATTATTAAAGCCGAAGCTAAATCGTATTGAATTTCGCAATCGATCCGATTGCTTACCAAACATAGCAACGAGTACGTGAGACGGTTCTATTGAACCTGCCGTACACGCTGACCCACTGGACACCGCAATACCTGCCATATCTAGGTTCACTAACATAGATTCAACATCGGTCCCAGGGAAGCTTAAGTTTAGCACATGAGGAAGAGATTGCTCAAGCAATCCGTTTTGATAAAATTGAATGCCTTCTTCTATCAGAATATTTTTAAGTTTTTCCTTCATTTGGAGATATAGCATTCGTTTTTCTTCCCGTGTATCCCTTGCTATTGTTACAGCCTCCGCTAAGCCTACAATATTAGGTACATTTTCCGTACCAGCTCTTCGCTTACGTTCTTGTTCCCCACCATATAAATGAGGCGTAAGCAATATATCTTCTTTCACATAAAGAAAGCCAATACCTTTAGGACCATTAATTTTGTGCCCCGACACTGATAACAAATCAATACCAAGCTCTTTTACATCGATGTCAATGGCTCCGTATGCTTGAACCGCATCCGTATGGAGATAAGCAGGATGATCTCGCAAGATATCCCCGATTTCTTTTATTGGTTGGATCGTGCCAACTTCGTTATTTCCAAACATTATGCTCACTAGAATCGTATCGCTGCGTAACGCCTTTTTTACATCATCTAGCGACACTTGTCCCGCTTCGTCAACTGGAAGATACGTAACTTCAAACCCATCCCTTTCAAGCTTTTGACAAGTATGAAGAACAGCATGATGTTCGATAGCTGTCGTAATAATGTGCTTTCCTCTCTCTTTTAAAGCATCCGATACGCCCACAAGCGCAAGATTATCCGCTTCTGTCCCACCACTAGTAAAAATAATTTCATTAAATCGAGAACCAATACTTTTTGCTAATGTCGTACGTGCTTGATCCACCAGCTGTCTTGCTTCTCTTCCAAATGAATGAATACTCGATGGATTCCCATAATAATCTGTGTATATCGGCATCATTTTTTCGACTACTTGAGGGTGAGTAGGCGAGGTTGCAGCATGGTCAAGATAGATAACATTCATTCAAATTCACTCCTGTATTATATATAAAACATATATCCGTCCGATTCATCTTCATCGGTATAACCGGCGAGGTCTTCAATTGTCGTATTGTCTAAAACCGCTTTAACTGCATCACGAATTCGCATCCACAGCTCTCGTTTCGCTGGTTCCTCCTCCTCAATTCCCTCAACAGGGCTAATGGGCCCTTCCAACACGCGAATAATGTCACCAGATGTAATACTTGATGGTTCTTTTGCTAAAATGTATCCACCGTATGCACCTCGAATACTTTTAACTAATCCTGCATTTCGTAAAGGAGCTATCAATTGTTCCAAATAATGCTCTGATAAGTCATGAGTTTGAGCGATCGTTTTCAATGAGGTTGGACCCTCACCGTGGCGTTTGGCAAGTTCAATCATAATCGTTAAGCCATATCGGCCTTTCGTGGAAATCTTCAAATTGGACACCCCTGTTTATTCTAAATTCCATTCATATATTTTAAATAGCCCCTCTCTCACCGTAGACTCACTTTGGTTATCGAGAAGCTTCATCCTTGTATTTAATCAATAATCAATATAGCATTATAGCACATTTTTTGGCTAATATGCATTTTTCAAGCCGATGTGTTACATTAGTAGAAAAAGATAGAACGTAAGTTTGGAGAGATGATGTTGAGTATTAAACCACTAGCTTTTCGTCTAAGACCAAAAACCATCGAAGATATTATTGGACAAAAGCACCTTGTCGGAGAGGGAAGAATTATTAGGAGAATGGTCGAAGCTAAACAGCTCTCTTCCATGATTCTTTATGGTCCTCCTGGAATCGGAAAAACATCTATCGCAAGTGCCATTGCAGGTAGTACAAAGTTTGCATTTCGGACTCTCAATGCGGTAACAAGTAATAAAAAGGATATGGAAGTCATTGCCGCTGAAGCAAAAATGTCAGGAAAAGTAATCCTTCTTCTTGATGAGGTCCATCGCCTTGATAAAGCGAAGCAAGACTTTTTACTTCCCTTTTTAGAAAATGGGATGATTACATTAATTGGTGCCACTACTAGTAACCCTTACCATGCTATTAATCCAGCAATCCGCAGTCGTTGCCAAATTTTCGAACTACATTCTTTATCGATCGACGACATGACAGAAGCGTTGCAACGCGCGCTACATGACCGAGAAAACGGACTAGGAAGCTATCAAGTAACGATTGAAGAAGAAGCGCTTCATCATTTTGCTCAAGCAAGTAATGGAGATTTGCGTAGCTCCTTAAACGCTCTTGAATTAGCAGTACTATCGTCTACTCCAACAATAAATGGAACCATTCAAATCTCGCTAGCCGTAGCTGAAGAATGCTTACAAAAAAAGAGATTTTCCCATGACAAAAATGGAGATGCACATTACGACGTTTTAAGTAGCTTTCAAAAGTCAATTCGAGGAAGTGACACCAATGCCGCATTACATTATTTAGGACGCCTTATTGAAGCGGGGGACCTCGTAAGTATCGCACGAAGATTATTAGTAATTGCCTATGAGGATATTGGGCTCGCCAATCCGCAAGCAGGTCCTCGAATATTAGCCGCCATTGAATCTGCTGAGCGTCTCGGTTTTCCAGAGGCACGTATTCCTCTAGCAACCGCTGTTATCGAATTATGCTTATCTCCAAAGTCAAATTCAGCCATAACGGCCATTGACAAGGCGTTACAAGATATTCGTGATGGAAAAAGCGGCGAGGTCCCAGCTCATCTAAAAGACTCTCATTACAAAGGTGCTAAAGAACTTAGTAGAGGCATTGGTTATAAGTATCCCCATGACTATGAAACGGGTTGGGTTAAACAACAATACTTACCGACTGCCCTTCAACACGCAACGTATTATGAACCGAAAGAAACCGGTAAATTCGAAAAAGCATTGGCTACTATTTATCGAAAGCTAAATTCATGAAGCATAGGATTCTCTTATTAAAATCGCTATGTCAAAAAATTTTGTGATTTTTTATAAATGAAGGGAACGACATTTCCTTAGAGTTCCCTTCTTCAATCATGAAATCTCAGAAGTATCTCTTTCATAGCAGAGACCCCATAACCTTGCCCCAATAGATTTTACCTCTTCGTGCACCTCTTCATTCAGCATACATGTTGGGTGTTTTTTAAATCTATCCGACCGATATCTCTTCCCTCTACCGTAACAGTGGCTTCTCCATTTGGTGTGGTCATGCACATTATATTCCACCTCTTCATTACTTCTTTACTAAAGGCGGATATTTCTCTGGCGTATTTATATGATTGAACAAAACACTATGAGGTCAGTCGTCAATATCCTGAAAATCTTAAATATACTTTTGATGATTCACTTAATTAAATAGAGAATTTATTTAACTAAGTGATTTTTTACTAATATGGGAAATTTTAATAATCTCAGTTTATCATAGGGAGGTCTGAGAACAAGCAGCTATTAATAATTTCCTTGCTTTTTGTGTTTGGTTTAGTGGAGACATTTTGTAGCCACCCCCTTTAACCGACTTTGGTAGCTAGTTATATTTTAAAATGATAAACACCACAGCTACGTTCATTACAATTTAATATTAATTCCCCACTATCCAATTATTGAGCGATATAGATTCTTCAGGATTAAATCTAACCATAAAAAAACTGCACCTCATGTCTTACATTTGAGTGCAGTTCATTTATTACTTTTTTTGTTTTTACGCCCCTACATCCCGCTTCATAAATGGAATAAAAGCAAGTACTATAAAGATGATGAAATAGACAGCAAGAACAGCGATTGAGAATTCGAGCGTCATTCCTTGTACGAGAGGAGAATCTAATTGTGTGTACGTAGTTAAATCTGTATTAGCGAATAAAATATATTTTGTCCAATCAAAGCTTAGTGCTAAAAACTCTACCACTAATTCCCCAACTAACAAGGATGTTAACGCAACTCCAATTGCAAGGGGACTATTTCGGAATAACGTAGAAATCATGAAAGCCATCGTTGTTGTCATCAACACGCCAATTAAACTTAATAAGTAATCCTTTATAATGAACCATGCCATTGGCTCTTCGATGACGTTTCCATCTACATACGCTAAGTGCACATTATTTCCACTAGGACTACCGAATAACACAAACCCTACAAGAGCTGAAATAACAAACAGTATGCCAAGTAGCATCAACCCAAATGATAATACGGTAATATACTTAGATAACAAAATTTGAAAACGAGACGTCGGACGAATGAGTAATAATTTAATTGTTCCCCATGTAAATTCATTGGCGACGATTCCAGCAGCCACAATGATCATAAACAATCCGACCATCGTAATTCCATTTCTTTTGCTATTATCCATATACCTCCATACATTATTTCCTAATTCTTCAGGAAGATGGTTTTCAACACGGTACGTATTGATCGCAAGGTCCTTTTCATAATATAATTTTTGAACTTCAGTCAACTCTTTGCTCAACTGTGGATCGTTTAAAAAATTTTCACTTGATTCAATTTGTAGCAATAGCTCTTCTTTCCATTTATCTTTATCTTCTGCTTGAATAGCTATTTGCTGACGATCTTGTTCAATTTGACTCGATATACTTTTCTCTATACCACCTGTGATGATGACGAATAAAATAAGTAAGCCAATCATGACCTTCGTACCTGTTTGTTTTGTGATTTTCATCCATTCATTTCGGACTAAATTAAGCATGATCCTCCACCTCCTTCTCATGTGTTATTTCTAAGAAGCGATCTTCTAATGTTTTCTTTGTACTTGTAACAGAGAGAACAAATAGTCCATGATCAACTAATACTTTGACGACATCAGAAATTTGTTGTTTTTGTAGCTGAATATGCAAATGTTCATTTACGATTTTGTAAGAAAATTGAGATAGCTCTTCAGACATGATGACCTCTATCTTTTCAAGTGAACTCACTTCAAATTGATAAGTCTGCTTATCACCCTCGACAAAATCATTTACTGATTGCACATCGACGAGCTTCCCATTTTGAATAATGGCAATTCGATCGCACATCATTTCCATTTCTGCTAATAAATGACTTGAAACAATAACAGATATATTTTGTTCTTTCGCCAACTTGCGAATATAATCACGAATTTCACGAATACCGGCTGGGTCCAAGCCATTTGTCGGTTCGTCTAAAATGAGCACCTTTGGATTGTGAAGCAGAGCTTGAGCGATTCCTAGTCGCTGCCTCATTCCGAGGGAATACGTTTTTACTTTTTCATGAATTCTTTTTGTTAAACCTACCAGTTCTACCATTTCATCAATTTTTTCTTTTGAAATTCCCTTATGCATTCTGGCATAATGATTCAAATTTTGATAGCCTGTAAGAAATTTATATAATTCAGGATTTTCCACAATCGCTCCAACATTTGAAATCGCCTTACTATATTCTGTTTTAATGCTATGCCCAGCAATCTGAATATCGCCTGAAGTCATCTCGATAAGACCGACCATCATCCGAATGGACGTTGTTTTTCCCGCCCCGTTTGGACCTAGAAAGCCAAACACTTCTCCTGGTCGAACGTCAAAGCTAAGTGAATCGATAATTTTCTTTCGTCCAATCATTTTAGACACATTTTTAAAACGAACATTGTACTCCATCATCTACCTCCTAATTTGCTTTAAAGTTTTTTAATATGAAACAACTCTTGCTTTCTACTATTAAGAGAAATGTTGTCATATCTTTATTTCTAGATGAAAGGGGGGTACATTAATGGGTTCTCATTTTCCTAGATAGTAGGGTTTACTAACTCTTATGGAGTACTCTAAATGATACTGTACAACCTCTTTCCGAGTTATTGCATTAAAACAAATTACTACCACCTTAAGTGCAGGATTAGTCATTTTAAAATTGTTGCACCTTATTTCTTTCATCTGTTACTTATTGTACAAAGGATTTCTTAAGTTAAAGTTTTTAAAAAAATGAAGAATTTCTTAAGGAATTCTAATAGAGAATGTATAAATACCCTTTCATTCCGCCTCTAGTCAAAACCAATTAAGAGAAGAAAGTTTTGCAAGCCAAAAAAGGAGAATTATTATGAATAGGGTCGTTGTAGTTCGTTTCTCACAGGAGGGTTGAGGAAGGTTCCTAAAAGAAGGATTATTATGAAGAGAATGGACAAAAAATAGGCTACCCCACTCCATTTTCAGTTGGAGTGAAGTAGCCTTACTACTAAGTCAATGTTTAAATTTTTATGCTCCCATGTCCCGCTTCATAAACGGGATAAAAGCCAATAACATAAAGATAATATAATACACAGCTAGTACGATAAGCGAAAATTCAAGGGTCATTCCTTCTCTTAATAGTATACCCTGTGAATACATTGTTAAATCCGTATTTGCAAATAATATATATTTTGCCCAATCAAACCAAACAGCTAATATAGCTGTCACTGTTCCACCAACTAATAAGGTGAAGATAGAAATCCCGATGGCAATCGAGCTATTTTTAAATAAAGTAGAAATCATGAAAGCCATCGTTGTAATCATAAACACCCCAATTGTGCCTAACAGATACTGTTTCATTAAAAACCAGATCGTAGACTCCTTGATAACTTCCCCTTCTACATACGATAAATACACATCGCTTCCACCGCCAAACAATACTACCCCAACAAGTGCGGATAAAGCAAAAAGTATAACAAGCAGCATTGAACCAAAAAGTAGCACAGTAATGTATTTAGATAACAAAATTTTAAACCTGGAAATTGGACGAATGAGTAACAGCTTAATCGTGCCCCATGAAAATTCACTTGCTACAATTCCAGCAGCAACAATGATGGCAAATAATCCAACAAGATTTACTCCCGTAGATGCTTCTTCTACAAATGACCATACACTATTCCCTTGATTTTCAGGAAGGTCATTTTCAATACGGTACGTATTAATTGCGATGTCTTTTTCATAGGATAACTTTTCAATATCCATCATTTGATTTCCATATTCTTCTAATGTTTGTTTATCAGATTCAATTTCTGTTGTTAACTGTTGTTTCCAATCTAAATTTTCAGGAATATCCTTTTCAACATATTTATAAATACCACCCATAGCGACCACAAATAGAACAAGTAGCCCAATCATGACATACGTACCAGGGCGCTTAAATATTTTCATCCATTCGTTTCGGATCAAATTAAGCATGAAGCGTCTCTCCCTTCTCTTTCGTAATTTCTAAGAAGCGATCTTCTAATGTTTTCGCTGCTCTTGTAATGGAGAAAATGGAAAGTTCATTTTCTACCAATACTTTTATTACTTCAGGAATTTGTTCCTTTTCTAGTTGAATATGTAAATGTTCATTTAATATTTGATAGGAGTATTGCGATAAGTGTGCAGACATGACTGCTTCAGCTTCTTTAAGTGGCGATACTTCAAATTGATAAATATGTTCATTACCCTCGACAAAATCATCCACTGTTTGAACATCGACAAGCTTCCCATTTTGAATAATGGCAATTCGGTCGCACATCATTTCCATCTCTGATAATAAGTGGCTTGAAACAACAACCGCAATATTTCGTTCTCTTGCCAATTTGCGCACATAATCACGAATTTCACGAATCCCTGCTGGGTCCAATCCATTTGTCGGTTCATCTAAAATAAGCACTTTCGGGTCATGGAGGAGCGCTTGCGCAATACCTAATCGCTGTCTCATTCCGAGTGAATACGTTTTTACCTTTTCATGAATCCTACCGGTTAACCCTACAAGCTCAACTATTTCATCAATTTTTTCTTTGGAAATATTACCATGCATTCGACCAAAATGAACTAAATTTTGGTAGCCTGTTAAAAATTTATACATTTCAGGGTTTTCGACAATGGCTCCAACATTTGCAATTGCCTTTTCGTATTCTGATTTGATGCTGTGTCCAGCTATTTCAATGTCTCCAGAGGTAATACCGATGAGTCCTACCATCATACGAATCGTCGTCGTTTTACCAGCACCGTTTGGTCCTAAAAAACCAAATACTTCGCCAGGTTGAACGTCAAAGGTTAACGAGTCTATGATTCTCTTTTTTCTAATCATTTTTGAAACATTTTTAATCCTCACAATATGCTCCATAAAATACCTCCTATTTGTAACATTAATGACTGCTATTACCTTGCTACTATACCACATTTCCTTCTTTCTCGGTAAATTTTGTCATCTTTATTCATTTCTACTCTTTATTACGTTTCCTATATAAAAAGGTTTCAAATTTTATTATTCTTTTATTTTTTCATTAACTACGAATGTTAATGACTTCGCATTATGGTTAAGGAAAAAATGTGTTCAATAGTTTGTGAGAAAGCAATCCATTCCCAATGTTCAACATGTAATAATGAGTACTATAAACACAACCGTTACCACTTCTAAACGAAGCCAACCTATAAAGAAAACCGCTGATAAATATCAGCGGTTAATCGTTCACTCTTTGAATTTTAATGTCTTTTAGCATCGTATTTACGACATAGCTTGCTGCAATCAAGCCTGCAACAGAAGGGACAAAAGCGTTTGAAGACGGAGGCATTTTCGCCTTGCGTATTTCAGCTTGATCATTTCCGACTTCTTTCCGAATATCTTCACGAATGACAATTGGACTTTCATCAGAAAACACTACCGGAATCCCTTTACGGATACCTGATTTTCGAAGGCATGTTCGAATAACTTTTGCAATAGGGTCCGTGTGAGTTTTAGAAATATCAGCAATTTTAAAGCGGGTAGGATCGGTTTTATTCGCTGCTCCCATACTAGCTATTATCGGGATATCACGCTTTAAGCATTCTTTCATTAAATGAATTTTATAGGAAATCGTATCTGAAGCATCCACGACAAAATCTAACCCATAGCTAAAGAACTCCTCATATGTTTCTTCCGTATAAAACATTTTAAGAGCAATAACTTCACAGTCTGGGTTAATATCATGAATTCGATTCTTCATTAACTCTACTTTTTGTTGGCCAACCGTCGATAGTAAAGCGTGAATTTGACGATTTACATTGGTAATATCAACATCATCTTTATCAACTAGTACTAAGCGACCCACGCCAGAACGAGCAAGGGCTTCTGCAGCAAAGGAACCAACGCCTCCAATACCTAAAACAGCTACTGTACTATTTTTTAATCTATCTAGCCCTTCTTTTCCGATGGCTAATTCGTTTCGAGAAAACTGATGTAACAACAAAATCAACTCCAAGCTAATAATTTCATTTCTATAGAATAGCTTAATTCACCTAGAAATGCAATAAAACCCGATAAACACGGTAGGTTTAACATCCATAGGATCAAGTCTTCTTTTAAAATATCAGGTATGAAATAAAAAGCAGCACGACAGGTGAAGAATAAGCTTCATCACTTACACATTTGAACTCAACAAAAAAGCTCCTTGAATAATCAAGAAGCTTGGATAAACAATTGTAAAAGAGGTTGAAAGTCCCAATCATGCCGTTGCTGAGATACTAACGTTTTGAACCCGCTCTCAGCAGGTGGGTGTCTTATTTTAAATGTTGTACGTCCTTAGCAAAAAGGCATGCACGCTATTTAAAAACGCAGACTCCCAAAGTTAGAAATGTTCGGTCAAAACTAATAGGTAATACAACGAACACATCAGGACTTTCTTGTAAGTGTATTTTACCATATCTATTGTAATCATACAATCCTACAACATTTGAGAATCGATTACTTTTTTTCTACATCAAGTGACAAATGTAGCTCACTAAGCTGTTCTCCACTTACTTCGCTTGGTGCATTCGTTAACAGGCAGCTCGCACTTGCTGTTTTTGGAAAAGCAATTGTATCACGTAGGTTTGTGCGGCCTGCCAATAACATTACTAAACGGTCTAGTCCAAGAGCAATTCCCCCATGTGGAGGAGTTCCATACTCAAATGCTTCTAATAAAAATCCGAATTGCTCTCTCGCCTCTTCTTCTGTGAATCCTAGCACGCTAAACATTTTCTCTTGAATGTCTCTTTCAAAAATACGAAGACTACCACCCCCGAGCTCATAACCGTTAAGGACAAGGTCGTACGCAATCGCTTTTACATCTTCAGGTGCTGATTCAAACAGAGGTATGTCTTCTCTTACTGGCATTGTAAACGGGTGATGCGCAGCAATATAACGATTATCTTCTTCACGATACTCTAATAACGGCCAGTCTGTAACCCATAGGAAGTTAAATTTACTTTCATCAATTAACCCTAACTCTTTTCCTAGTTTTCCACGAAGGGCTCCAAGTGCATCTGCTACAACCGATTTTTTATCTGCTACGAACAGTAATAAATCCCCTGCTTCACCTTGAGAAGCGTTAAGAAGTCCAGATTGCTCTTCTTCAGAAAAGAATTTTGCAATAGGGCCTTTTAGCCCTTCCGCCTCTACTTTTAACCAGGCAAGCCCTTTTGCCCCGTATCGAGAAACAAACTCAGTTAATCCGTCAATGTCTTTACGAGAATATTCGGTTGCCGCTCCTTTTACATTTAGTAGTTTTACTTCTCCACCATTAGTAATTGTCGATGCGAACACTTTAAAACCTGAGTCCTTTACAACTTCTCCAACATTAATAAGTTCCATATCAAATCGAGTATCAGGCTTATCAGAACCGTAACGATTCATCGCTTCATCATACGTCATTCTTGGGAACGGAAGAGAGACGTCAACACCTTTGACATCCTTCATCATTTTTTCCATCATACTTTCCATTAGAGTGATGATTTCTTCTTGGTCCATAAAGCTCATTTCAATATCAACTTGGGTAAATTCCGGTTGACGATCTGCACGTAAATCTTCATCACGGAAACAACGAGCAACTTGATAATAACGTTCGAACCCAGAGACCATTAGTAATTGCTTAAAGATTTGTGGGCTTTGAGGAAGAGCATAAAATTCCCCATCATGCACACGGCTAGGAACCAAATAATCACGAGCACCTTCAGGTGTACTCTTTGTTAACATCGGTGTCTCCACATCTAAAAATCCATTCTCATCTAAAAATTGGCGAATCGACTTCGTGACGCTGTGACGCATTTGAAATGTTTCTAGCATGTCTTGTCGACGTAAGTCTAAATAGCGATATTTAAGACGTAAATCTTCTGATACGTCTGTTTCATTTTCGATAATAAAAGGGGGTGTTTTCGCTTCATTTAATATGCGAACATGATTTACTTGCACTTCAATTTTTCCTGTTTTCAAGCTTGGATTAATAGCACCCTCAGCTCTTTTTACAACGGTTCCTTCAATTTGAAGGACAAACTCATTACGAATGGTTTCAGCTATTTCTAGAGCTTCTTGAGATACTTCTGGATTGAAGACCGTTTGAACAATCCCAGTACGATCACGAAGATCCACAAAGATTAACCCACCTAAATCACGACGTTTTTGTACCCATCCTTGAAGAAATACCTTTTCTCCAACATGTGCCTCTATTACTTCTCCACAATAAGAACGTTTACTCATTGATTTCTCCTCCTTTATTGGCTTAACTCGGAAAATTGCTGGATAAATTGTGCTAATTCTAGCTCCACCTGCTCACCATTTTCCATATTTTTCACTTTCACTTTTCCGTTTTGTAGTTCATCCTCACCAAGAATGGCAACAAACCGCGCGTTGATACGATCTGCTGTTTTAAATTGCGCTTTTGCTTTACGATTTAAGTAATCTTTATCTGCTGCAAATCCTGCTTGTCTAAGCTGATGTAATAGCTTTACACTATATTCTCGTGCGCTGTCCCCTAGTGATACTACATAACAGTCAACTTTTTGCTTAATCGGCAATTCAATATTTTCGGCTTCAAGGGCAGATATG